>JADDQF010000070.1:44407-47845 GCA_016781505.1 bacterium | reverse complement strand
TTGACAGCATGCAGTACACTGCTGGTATCCTTTTGTGGCAAGGAGCACCTGCATGACCGTCGGCAGTCTATCGGTCGATGCACTGGCGCAGCGTTGCGCCGAAGAAACCGACAAGTTCAACCATCGCCAGCCCAATGATGCTCAGTTTTGCTTCGAGCTGCTCCGCCGCGCTCTTGGCGAAGGTTCATCCGAGGCGTTTACCCGAGTGTATCAAATCTATGAGCGCCAAGTGCTAGGCTGGGTGTATAGCCACAGCCGATTTGCGCAGACGGGTGAGGATGCCGATTTTTTTGCGGGCGCTGCCCTGCGTACCTTTTACTTCGCGCTGCGCGGTCCCAAATTCGATAAATTTCCGTCGCTGGCCCAGGTGCTGGCGTACCTCAAATTGTGCGTCCATACAGCGATAGCCCAGTATATTCGTGATCAGCAGCCAACCCAGACGATGCCGATCGACGAGGTGGGCGACCTTGCGCATACGCCCGATCTTGGCACGCGCGCGGATGCCGCCGACTTGTGGGGGTACATCTGCCAGCTGCTGCCGGATCAGCGGGACCGCGAGCTGGCGCGCTATGTGTTTATGCACGACCTCAAACCCCGCCAGATCGTCAGCGCGTATCCGACGGAATGGCGTGACGAGCGCGAGGTATCGGTTGCGCTATATCGTATTCGCCGCATCCTGCGGACCGATCCCGAGCTCAGCAGCCGCGTGAGTGTAGGTTAGCCCGGAATGACGGCACTTTGGCATGCAATAGCCAAAAGTCGGAAAAATGATATTGGGCGTGTTTTTACATTTAGCTTAACACAAAGGGTAGCTTGCCCGAGAGATAGATGAGGTGAGACATGGTGTGCAGCGTTCCGCCGCCACTAACCGACGATCAACTAACGGCTGCCCTGGACGGCGAGACTGACACACTGGTTGCCGAGCATGTAGCGCGTTGTCCAAGCTGCGCGGGCCGCCTGGCGCAGGCCAGGGTGGTGGAGCAGGGGCTGCATATGAAGCTCAATCGGCTTGACTGTCCCCCGGCGCAGCAGTTGGGTGATTATCACTTGGGCCTGGTGAGCCAAAGCGATGAGCGCGCGATCATTCGGCATCTTGAGCACTGTACGCGGTGTACGGCAGAACTTGAAGAGCTGCGGATCTTTTTGAGTGCGGACGCGTCACAGCCTCAATCAGGTGCTGTCCCGGTGCGTGCGGCGCGGCCGCGTCTCCGCGAGCTGGTGGCGCGTGTGCTACCTCGCACACCCGGCTTAGCGTTACGCGGTTCCGGCGCAGGGCCACTGCTGGCAGAAGCCGATGGGACTACTCTTGTGCTGGAAGCCCAGCCAGCTGCGCAAGGTTTGGTCAACGTCCTGGGTCAGGTCGTGGCGGACGATCAAGACAGCTGGATCGATGCGCTGGTTGAGGTACGGGCGCAAGGCGCCCTGCGTGCGACAACCGTCGTGGATGATTTGGGAGCCTTCAGGTGTAGCGCCGTACCTGTCGATTTGTCAGAAGTGCGGATCACGTCGCCACACGGCCAAACGCTGGTGCTGCGAAACGTTACCCTCGCTGCTTGATCAACATTGGTAATTCGCCACGCCGCCGAGTGGCTCCCCTGCACTCGACGACGCGCTTATTCCAACGGCAAAATCTCGTCACCCTGCAGTTGGGTCTTAACTCCTCCTATAAGCGTGGGATCCAGCCCGAAGCGATGGTCGCAAAGAATGCCGCTGCCCCGCACCCCTTGGTTGTGCTGGCAGTCGAGGCAAAGCTCGAACTGAGCGGGAGCGTCGCGGTAGGTGCAGCGGTCAGCCGGGTAGCGCAGTGAGCCAAACCTGATCTGCCGCAGCACCGCAGGCACGGCGGGTTCATGCGAAGTATCCGCCAAGATCGCGCGGCGACGTCATGCTTGCTCGGCACCAACAACCTCCATGGTGGTGTGGATCTGCGTGGCGTTGGTGAGCGTATTATGGACCGTGCACTGATGCTCTGCCGCGCGCAACAAAGCCTTTTGGCGGCTGGCCGGCACTTCCGGCCCGATCTCCAGCTGCATCCGCATCTGGCCGACTCGGTATGGCTGCTCGGCGTAGTCCCATGTCAAGTCAATTGCAAGGTTGTGAAGATGAAATTGGGCTGTGGTGGCATAATCCTCCATCACGGAAGCCGTGCAAAGCGCCAGCGAAGCCGCCAGCATCTGTAGTGGTCCAAATGGAGAGCCGTCGACTGCCAGACCATCTTCATGGTCAAGCTCCAGGCGGACGTGTTGTTCATCGATAATACGTAACACCATCAGTGAACCTCCTCCCGAGTTGCTGATTGTTCGCGTGGCAGCGCGTGGGCTGCGGGAACCGAATCAGTACGATACGCTTTTGCAATAGGCGCTGCGGCTTGGTCTCTGCCCTGAGCACGACGATCGCCACCTCCACGGCGATCACCCTGGTGCAAAACAGTGATCTGTTCCGTCCACCAGCCGCCGGTCTCGTAGAGTGGCAACAAGTAGCGGTTAACGGCCTTGCCGATGATCGTGGCAATGATCGCGGCTGCGGGAATCGAAAAGAGTACTCCGGCCAAACCATAGATCCGCCCACCTAACAGTACGGCAAATAGCACCAACAGCGGATTAATCCCCAGCTCGCGGCTCATAACCCGGGGCATGAAGGCGTTGGTGAGCAAAGTCTGGCCCACCAGCATCAGGCCACTGGCGATCAATGCGCTTGTGAGCGGGAGCGAAAAGAAGAGCACGACCAGCAGCAGCACATTGGCCAGGGTGCCGCCAATGAACGGCAGCAGGCGCAGCATAAAGACCGACAGCACCCACAACGATGCATTGGGTAGGCGAAAGCCGTAGATCAGCGCTGCGCTCATCAGGGTGCCCAGTGCAACAACATAAAAATACCCGCGGATATACGACGAGTAGGTGGTTTTAACATCCCGGACAAAACCGTCGTATTCGTCCCGCCACCGCGGCGGCACGACCGGGCGAACAACGTCAGTCATGCGGCCCGAGGTCAAGCTCATGTACACGCTGACCGTCAGCACCAGCGCAAACCGGCCGACGACGCCGGCAAAGCTCTGCGCGAAGTTAAAGGCTCGTTGTGCCAGCAAGCGTGCCAGGTCCGATCCTGCACTGACAACCTGTGCGGTTAGGGCGTTGGGATCGATCTCGACGCCGCGCTGCTGCAGCCACAGCGCGGCATCTTCGGCTCGGAGCGCCGCTTGCTGAACCAAATCCGGAAACTCTTGGGCGATCATCGTGAGCTGCGGCACAAGCCATACAAAGCCGCCAAATAGTCCGCCAATCACCAGCAGATACGCAATGCCGATCGCCGCGCCACGGGGTAGGTGTTGCCGCTCCAACAGGCGAATAAGCGGGTCAAGGAGCAGCTTCAGCAGCCACGCCAAGCCAAAGATCAGCAAAATATCGGCGATCCGGTAGATCAGCTGAAAAATATGCTCGA
>JADDQF010000070.1:13108-44295 GCA_016781505.1 bacterium | reverse complement strand
AAAATATCGGCGATCCGGTAGATCAGCTGAAAAATATGCTCGATCAGCCAGAGCCCGGCGACCAGCGAAATAACGATGATCAGGTAGCGCGGAACCGAAATACGTCCCATATCAGCTATCAGCTATCAACTATCAGCTATCAGCTATCAGCTATCAGGTTCCTGACGGCTGATGGCTGACGGCTCTTAATACGAGCGAGCAAAAACGGCCAGCCGCTTGGTCATACGCCCGGTCAAAAAGCAGCGGCCCTCCTGCTTGGGCTGTTCAAACGGTAGAACACGAACGGTTGCCTTGGTCTCGGCTTTGATCCGGTCTTCATCCTCACCTGTGCCGTCGAAGTAGACACGCACAAAGCCTTGTTCGACTTTTTGCTTGAAGTCGTCGTAGTCGACAGCATCATACGTGTGTTCGCGCTGGAACCGGAGCGCGCGGTCATACAACGTCTGCTGAATTTCGTCGAGCAAGCTGGCGATATGCTCCGTGAGACCGGTCTGCTCCACAAATGCCTTGCCCTCGCGCCCAGGCCGATCCCGGCGGGAAACCGCCGCCGTGCCTTTTTGCAAATCTTTCGGCCCGATCTCAACCCGGATCGGCACACCTTTGACCTCCCACTCGTTGGCTTTAAAGCCCATCGACAGGTTGTCACGGTCGTCGATCTTGAAGCGGAAGCGCCCTTTCCAATCAGCCGTCAGTTGGCTGACCGCGTCCATCACCGCCCGCCGCTCTTCGTCCGTTTTGAAGATCGGCACAACCACGACCTGAATCGGCGCGACCCTGGGCGGCAGGACCAAGCCATCGTCATCGCTATGCGCCATGATCAGGGCGCCAATCAAGCGCGTCGACACGCCCCACGAGGTTGTCCAGCAGTATTCTTCGCGGTTGTCGGCCGTTTGATACTTGATCTCGAACGAGTGCGCAAAGTTCTGGCCCAGGTTATGGCTAGTGCCCGCCTGGAGCGCTTTGCCGTCCTGCATCATCGCCTCAATCGAGTAAGTGCGCAGCGCGCCCGCAAACCGCTCGCGCTCAGTCTTCAGCCCGCGATACACCGGAACAGCCATCACGTTCTCGACCACGTCGGCATAAACGTCGTGCAAGATCATCAGTGTTTCGCGCTCGGCCTCACCCTCGGTGGCGTGCGCGGTATGCCCTTCTTGCCACAAAAATTCGGCGGTGCGCAGGAACGGACGTGTCCGCATCTCCCAGCGCATCACATTCGCCCACTGGTTAATCAGCACGGGCAGATCGCGCCACGAGCGAATCCACTTGGCGTATGTGGCGCCAATGATTGTCTCAGAGGTGGGCCGAATCACCAACGGCTCGGCCAGCTCCTCCCCACCGGCACGGGTTACCTCGGCGACTTCGGGCGCGAAGCCTTCGACGTGCTCGGCCTCTTTCATCAGGTAGCTTTTGGGAATCAGCAGCGGGAAATAGGCGTTAACATGACCCGTTTCTTTGATGCGCTGGTCGAGTGCATCGCGAATCAGCTCCCAGATGGCGTAGCCGTGAGGCTTGATCACCATGCAGCCGCGCACGCCGGAGTTTTCGGAAAGCTCCGCTTGATCGACGATGTCGAGATACCACTGCGAGTAATCTTTGTCGCGAGCGGTAATGCCTGCCTTGGCCATGCATTTGTCCTTTCACTTCATTTTAACCAAATTGTCAATGCCCAGGCAACGTTTGGGCAATCAAAAAGCCCGTCCGAGCAGTCTTGCTCAAGGACGGGCCGAAAAGGCTCGCGGTACCACCTTGGTTGAAGCGCAGCGCGCTTCCCCTTAATCCTTACGGCAGCTCGGTCACGCTGAAATGCCGTGGCCAAACCTGCGATAAGGTGTCCTGATGACGGAGGACTCACCGGCACACATTAGAGCGACTTGCCGTTTGGCAACATACAGCTCGTGCTGTGGCGACTCAGGGGCCGGTTCTGCGCGCTTCGCATGGCCGGACTTGCACTATTCTCCGGCTCGCTGGGCATCGATCGGGCGCGTACTATTCCCCATCAAGGTCGTTGGCTATTCGTTTGTGAGGCTGACTATACCATTCGCCGTCGCGAGTGTCAACGAGCACGATCACGCGCTACAATACCACTATGCAATCTTCCCAATCCCGAACCCAAACCGATCCGCCAATTCTCGATCTCGACCAGTTCAATGCCCAGCTCGATACCTGTGTGGCGTGCGCCACGCTTGCGCGCGGGTATCGGCATGTGCCGGGCGGCGGATGCGAAGTCCAGCCCGACCTGATGCTGATTTTTATCAATCCGACCGTGGGCAACATGAGTGCCCATGCGGATTGGCCTGGGGTACGCTTTCCGTTCGCCAGCAAGCCCAAGCTGTGGCACATCCTGGCCGATGCAGGCTGGGTTCGCGCCGATTTACCAGCCCGGATTGCCGAGCTTGGTCCAGTGCCGAACATGGTCCGCATGCTCGTGGACGAAGCGCGGCAGCAACGCGTCTATCTTACGAATGCGGTTAAGTGCGTCGATGACGGCTCGCAGCTGCCGTCGGCCGAGCGGGTAGCGGCGGCATGGCCCCAGCTGCAAGCGGAAATCGCACTGGTACAGCCACGCCACGTTGTTGCGCTGGGCTTGATTCCGTTTCGTGTGCTCACCGGTCAATCCGTCCGCCTGGCCGACGAGCTATGGGCTGCCCAGCACGGAGCGCTCACGGCCTATCCATCCCGGCCGATCGTGGGCAACACCTATCCTGTGTTTCCGTGTTACTTTCCAACTGGCCGCGGCAATCCAGTGGCTGCAACCACCATGCTGCGGGTGCTGCGTCAGCAACTGCAAGCGGAAGCAGCACGTTGACGCTCCCAACTAGCCGGCAACAACCAAGCATCCGGTTGCGCCACAGCGGCTGATTACATACCGGCCCAAACATGGGATGCGTATGGTCGTCGAGCGCCGAGCATCGCTTTGTTGAGTCAGCACTACCCGCCCTTTGTTGGCGGGCAGTGCTGCAGCTCGTCGCTTAAAAATCCCGTATCAAACCAGCTCAATCGCCAGTGCGACAGCCTCGCCGCCGCCCAAACACAAGCTGGCAACACCACGCTGGGCGCCGCGGTCTTGCAGCGCATGCAGCAGCGTCACGAGCACGCGGGCTCCCGAGGCTCCAATCGGATGGCCCAGGGCTATGGCACCGCCGTTGACGTTCAGCCGATCCTGGTCCAAGCCCAGAGCGTTCGCGTTGGCCACCACTTGCGCGGCAAACGCCTCGTTGATCTCAAACAGATCGTAGTCGTCCAGCGTTGTATGTGTCTTTTCGAGCAGGCGCTGCACCGCGTAGGGCGGTGCGGTGAAGAGCTCCAGCGGCTTGACCGCCGCCTGCCCAGAACCAATAATTCTAGCTAGCGGGGTGATCCCCAGTTCGCGGGCTTTGGCGGCGCTCATCACTACGAGTGCTGCCGCGCCATCGGTGATGCCCGGCGCGTTGCCCGCCGTGACGGTGCCGCCGTCCGGCTTAAAGGCCACGCGCAGACCCGCCAGCTGCTTCGCGTCTGAGTCGCGGCGCACCGGCTCATCTATGGCGATACGGGTGGTCTGGCCTTGCTTGCCGGGGATCTCGATCGGGACGATCTCACGCTCGAACTTGCCGGCGTCTTGTGCGGCTGTCGCCCACTGATGTGAGCGGAGGGCAAACGCATCCTGTTGTTCGCGGGTAACCCCATGCGCCTGCGCGATCCATTCGGCGCTCAGGCCCATGTGGTGACACTCAACCGCACACCACAGCCCGTCATGCACGGCCGAATCGATCAGCTCGCCGTTGCCCAAACGATAGCCAAACCGGGCTTGTGGCAGGAGATAGGGCGCGTTGCTCATGTTTTCCATGCCGCCCGTGACAAACACGTCGCCGTCACCGGCCCGGATCAGGCTTGCCGCCAGCATTACTGCCTTCAGCCCCGAGCCGCAAACCTTGTTGATCGTTAGCGCGCCGACACTGCTCGGTAATCCACCGTTGAGCGCGGCTTGCCGAGCGGGTGCTTGGCCCGCGCCCGCTTGCAGCACATTGCCCATGATCACTTCGTCGACAACATCGGCCGTGAGGCCGGAGCGCTCCAGTGCCGCCTTGATCGCATAGCCGCCAAGCTCGGTCGCGGACAACGCTGATAAACCACCGCCGAAGCGGCCAATCGGCGTGCGTGCCCCGGCGACGATCACGGCATCACGATCATTCAGTTGTGTCACAACCAACCTCCCAAAACCAAAAGCGCCCCCCGCCGTTGCTGGAGCGCGTGCTGCCCCAGCACATCATTGTGCTGGGACGATATCGCATATCCTCAAAAGTGTAACATGCCTCCGCGCATCGCGCGATTCTGGCACGCATGGGCCTACAGCAGGTCGGCGAGCTGCTTGACTGTGCCCCACTCGCCTACCGGCGAGTACACCACGTCACGGGCATACGACTGCGCAACGTAGTCTTGGACGCCCATCTCGATCTGCTCTTGCCCCGACAGTGGAACGCCCAGGCCAAGTTTGGTCGCGGCCTGGTGCATTGCCCATTCAGGATGGTATTTCGCGCCAATGCGCTGGTATTGGCGGTTGATGATCGTGTCGCGCAGCTCGGCGTCGCGCGGCTCAAGGTTCGGCGCGTCGAGCAAGTTAGAAAGCGGGAAGATAACATTCCACTGGCCATACGGGCTGATCAAGGTATCCAGCGTGAAAATCTGCGCCGTGTATGCCTCGCCTCCGCCCAGCGTTATCCGAAAGCTCTCGCTAAGCGGCAGTCCGATTGGATTACGATCCGCATACTGGTGGAAGGCCCAATCCGCGTGATAGGTCGCGCCCAACCCGCGGTACACCTCGTTGCGAAAAACCGTCTTGAGCTCACCCTCCGGCAGCTGACTCAGTCGGCGGATGTCGTTCCAGGCTCCGACAGGTGAGCAGATGGCGTCGACGCCGTACACTTCTCCAACCCAGCCGCGATTCTCCGCCTTAAATTGAAACATGGGGAGCAGGGGCGGTCCAATCCGCTGTGACAGGGCGAATTGGTGGAGCGCCCAGTCAGGATGGTAGGTGTGTCGCGCCCGACGATAGGCCGAATCGATCAGTGCTGTACGCAGCACAGTGTTGGCGGGTGGCGGCGTTGCCGGCGGCGGCGGCGGCCCGGCTTCAATATTGGTGTACACCTGGCCCGCAAACGAGTCCCACGGAAAGCCCCGCGGATCGCTCTTGCGTCCGGGTGGCAGCGCGACCTGCGCGTGCCGCACCAGCCGCGACCGCGGAATTTTGAACTCCTGCACTTTGTTGCGCACCAGCCAAAGCGCGGCATCAATCTGGGCTTGAGGATAGGTGTCGCGTCCGTTGTTCAGGTTTTCCAGCTCAATACCGATCGAAAAGCGATTAACATCGTTTTCGCCCTGCCAGAATGAAACGCCGGCATGCCAGGCCACATCTTTGTCTTGAACCAGCTGATAAATTTCGCCCAGCTTGGTGATGTAGTAATGAATGCTGACGAGATGCCGCCGGTCCCGGCCAGACAAGGTCCACAGGTCACCCGTCTTAACACCACCCGTCGAATGCATCACAATCATATCGACGCGACGGCCGGGTTTTTGCGCGCTGTACGCGGAAGGAAGGGCCGGATATTGGATGATCGAATAATCCATGGAGTGCTCCTCGCTGGACTGCTACGATTGGCTATCGTAGCAGTCGTTGATCCGCACTGTCAAGCGGCGCTGCCGGGGCAACGGCAAGCGGTAACAGTGGGACACCGGAAAGCACGGTGTACCCTACAATCCGTGAACAGAAACCAAAGAAGGATATTGCGGAGGGCGTAGCTGTCGATCACGAAGCACGGCAAGGTCGCGGCTGCACCAATATCGGTGCGCGGCAACGCAGCAAAGCATGTTTGGCTGTGGGATCTGTTGGCGCCCCGCTGCCATATCGATGATGGCCCTGCCGGTGGCCTGCTGTGCGCTTTTTGACTGTGATGCGGGGCAAGGTCATTGCAGCTTAGCCAAATAGCCGGACGAGCTCGGCCTGCTGCTCGCTCTTGACCAGCGCAATAATCTTGTCGCCTGGCTCAATCGTCGTGTCGCCCCGTGGCAGCAGCAGCGTTCCTTTGCGAACCAATGTGGCAAGCACACACTCTGCCGGTAGCTTCAGCGCATCGACGCGACCGCCGATCACCGTCGACTCCGGCGGCACTGTGACCTCCGCCAGCGAAATTTGGCCACCGCTCAGCTTAAGGAGTGGCACTAAATCTCCCATGCTCAGCTCTTCATGGATAATCCGCGCCAGCAGCGCCGCGTGTGAGATCGCGATGTCCACGCCCATCTTCGAGGTAAACAGCCATTCATTCTTGGGATTGTTGACGCGGGCGATCACTCGGCCCACGTGATACTCGTGCTTGGCAAGCTTGGCTACCACAAGGTTGTCTTCATCGTCACCCGTGACGGCCACAACGGCATCCATGCTCTCCACACCGGCATCGCGCAGCACCGACGGATTACAGCCATCACCATAGATATGCTGGGCAGTCTTGATACTGCGCTGCATCTTGGTGAATACCGCGTCGCGCATCTCGATAATCGTGACTTGGTGTCCCTGGACGCTCAGCATGTCCGCCAAGCTCATGCCTACCTTTCCGCCACCCACGATCAATATATTCATGTACGCAGCTCCATTCGTGTGATCAAGGCTTAAGTTCCAGGCGTGGTTCTCACACAGCAGCTGGCGGGTACCCGAACAGGAGGAGCAGCCCGACCGGCCGCCTTGCCTCTACCCCCTATCCGCGCCCGGGTTAGCCCTTCTCGTAGGGCTGGCCAACTGCCGCGGGTGGTCGTGCGCGGCCAATAATGCCAGCCAGCACAACCAGCGTAACCAGATACGGCAACATCTGCAGAAATTGGCGCGGAAGACCAAAATTGAAGCCTTGGATCTTGATTTGGAGCGCATCTGCCGAAGAAAAGAGCAGCGCGCCGCCAAACGCTCCCAGCGGCGTCCATTTACCAAAGATCATGGCGGCCAGCGCGATAAAGCCACGCCCATTGGTCATCACATCGTCAAAGCGAAAGGTCGATTCGAGCGAGAACCACGCGCCCGCCAGGCCCGAGATTAAGCCGCTGGCCACAACATTCCAAAACCGCATGCGGTTAACCTGGATCCCAACGGTGTCCGCCGCTTTGGGATGCTCGCCAATCGCTCGTGTCCGCAGGCCCCACACGGTCCTGAACAGCAGCAGATTGATCGCAAAGACCAAAATCAGCATGATATAGGTGATCGGTTGATGGCTGAAAAAGATCGGCCCGAGCACCGGAATTTGCGAAAGGCCAGGAATGCGCAGGACCGGCAGCGCTTGCGCCGTAATATCCGCGCCGTTGCGCTGTTCATAGCCGATGATGAAGCTGCCGCGCAGGTAGCCCGTGACGCCCACCGCCAGCAAATTAATAACGGTACCGCTGATGATTTGGTCAACCTTGAAGTTGACCGACAGCACCGCGTGCAAGGCAGAAACAAGCGAACCGGTCAGCATCGCCGCGAGCACGCCCAGCGTTGTGCTGCCGCTGACCATGGCGACAATAAAGCCAATACATGCGCCAAACAGCATCGTCCCTTCGATAGCGATGTTGACAACGCCCGAGCGTTCGCAGATCAGGCCAGCCAGCGCTCCAAGCGTAATTGGCGTAGCCAGCCGCACAACCCGCGCCAACACATCCACCAGGTCAACGCTTGAGCCGGCAACCGCCCACAATAAAATGGTGAAGAAGGCCAAGCCGATCATGGTGCTAACGTAAAGCGTGATCCACTGCATGCGCTGTCGCAAGGCGATATACAGCCCAACCAGGCCAAGCAGACCCTGCAGCACAATCACCGTGGCCACGGTTGGCAGCGGAATGCGAGCAAGTGGCTGGTTTGGCGGCGCGCCCGGCTGGGGAATATTGAGCGTCGAAAACTTGGTTGCATCGACCCGCAGCACCACCGCGCTAATCAGCAGTGCGGCTACAACCACGCCGATGATGCCGACAATCCGCGCCCGTGACACCCCGCGTGGAACATTCGCGCCTGCCTGCAGCTGTGGTTGGCTGATCGTATTTTGCATGTTACTTGCCCCATCCACGCGAAAACACAACCTGATCGCCGATCGGGCGTCGGATGCGATAAATCCAGCGCACAATCTGATCGGCGGCAACAAACATAATCGTCAGCGCCTGCACAATCCGAATCAGCTCAATCGAAATGCCGGTCTGAGCTTGCATCAAGCCGCGGCCATTGTTGAGCGCGCCCCAAAAGACGGCGGCCGGGATGATGGCGATCGGGTTGCTCTTCGCCAGCAGCGCAATGGCGATACTGTCAAAGCCATACCCGCTCGAAAAGAGCGACTTAACATTGTGTTCCACGCCCAGGACTTGGCCGCTGCCAGCCAGGCCGGCTAACGCGCCCGAAAGGGCCATCGCTACCACAAAGTTCTTCGTGATGCTCATGCCCGCATACCGTGCGGCCTCGGGATTAGCGCCCACGGTCCGAATCTCAAAGCCGGTTGTGGTTCGATTCAACAGCCACCAGATGCCCCAGACGGCCAAAATGGCGATGGCAAAGCCCAGATGCAAGCGGAGGTTCCATTCGGGGTCGGCGGTGACGATCAAGGGTCGGTAGGTTTGCCCCCCCGTAAGGCCCGGATCTTCCAGCGGGCCGATAAAGCGCGGCAGCTGCGCGGCGGAGGCGACAAATGGCGTGCGCAGCGCCGAAGCACCCGGATCTTTGAGCGGTCCTGTCACCAGGTAATCCAGCAGCCGGAACGCAATATAGTTCAGCATAATGGTGGTGATAACCTCATGCGCTCCGGTGCGCGCTCGCAAATATCCGGGAATAGCCGCCCAGATACCGCCGGCCAGTGCTCCGGCCAGCAGCGCCAAAGGCAGATGAATGATGGCCGGCAAGCCAAGCTGACTTGCGCCCACCGTAGCAGCCGCGAGAGCGCCCAAAAAAAGCTGGCCTTCAGCGCCGATGTTGAACAAACCGCATTTGAAAGCCACGGCAACGGCAAGGCCCGCCAGAATATACGGTGTCGCCTCGACCAGCGTATTGGCAATCGCTTGCCGACCACCGAACGCGCCCAGGAACAGGCCGCGATACGCAGCAACCACAACTTCGAAGCGCGTGCCGCGATCAGCTGGCGCTGAAAACCAGATAATAATCGCGCCGACCAGCAGCGCGGTCAGAATGGCCAGGAGCGGCACGAGCGCGCCCCTTAAAAACGCGGTTGCAAAGCTGCGACGTTGGGGCGCGAGCGGCGCATCAAGCTGGACGGCCATGTGTCGGCTCCTCGGTAATACCTGCCATTAATAAGCCCAATCGGTCGCGGCTT
The DNA here is from genome assembly GCA_016781505.1 of bacterium. GTDB lineage: Bacteria > Chloroflexota > Chloroflexia > Chloroflexales > Kallotenuaceae > LB3-1. The sequence continues at coordinate 34,990 of JADDQF010000070.1, read as the reverse complement.
GCTTCGGCTCGCGGCAGCACGGCCAGGATGCGGCCTTTGTACATCACCGCGATCCGGTCGGAAAGCGCCAAAACCTCGTCAAGCTCGGCCGATACCAGCAGGACCGCCACGCCTTCGTCTCGTTGCTCGATAATCGAGCGATGGATAAATTCAATCGAGCCGACGTCGATCCCGCGCGTCGGCTGCGAGGCTACCAGCAGCTTGATCTGCCGGCTAAACTCGCGTGCAACAATGATTTTTTGCTGGTTGCCACCCGATAGCGCGCCGGCCGAGGTCCAGATCGATGGCGTTCGGATGTCGAACTCTTTGACGAGCTTGCGCGCCTGTTCCTCGATTGTGTTCGCCAGGATGCGCATTCCCTTTGCAAAAGGAGAGCGATAATAGGTCGACAATACAAGGTTGTCGGCGATGGGATAGGCCAGGACCAGCCCGGTGCCTTTACGATCTTCCGGAATGTAGGCGACACCCAGCTCGTTGATAGCCCGCGGCGCTGCGGTGGAGGTGTTTTGCCCCACAATACAGACCATGCCGTTGATCACCGGCCGTAGTCCGTTGATCGCCTCAACCAACTCGGTTTGGCCGTTGCCTTGCACGCCCGCAATTCCCAGCACCTCGCCCGCGCGAACATCCAGCGATACGCCGTCGACGGCGACCTGATGTCGGTCGTCAAGGACCACCAAATCGCGAACCTCAAGCACGGCCTGGCCGGGTTGGGCTGCGTCTTTGTCCACGGTCAGCACAACATCGCGGCCAACCATCATCGAGGCCAGCGTCTGCTCCGTCGACTCGCGGGGATTGGCCGAGCCCACGACCTTGCCGCGCCGCAGCACCGTAATTCGGTCGGCGATGCGCAGCACTTCTTTCAGCTTGTGGGAGATAAAGATGATCGACTTGCCGCGCTCCACGAGCGAGCGCATAACCCGAAATAAATCTTCCGCTTCTTGCGGAGTCAGCACAGCGGTGGGCTCGTCCAAGATCAACATTTCGGCGTTGCGATACAGCGCTTTCAGAATTTCCACGCGTTGCTGCACACCGACCGGCAAATCCTGCACCAGCGCATCGGGCGGCACCTGGAGGCCGTATTCCTGCGATAGCTGGGCAATGCGCTCGTTGGCGCGGCGCTCGTCCACCAATGGCCCGCTCGTGATTTCGGTGCCGAGCATGATATTTTCGGCCACGGTCAGCGTATCGACCAGGGCAAATTCTTGGTGCACCATGCCGATACCACGGGCGATAGCGTCGGCGGAGTTGCGAATGGTCACGGGCTGGCCGTTGATCAAGATCTCGCCTTCGTCGGGCGCGTACAGCCCGTACAAAATGTTCATCAGGGTGGACTTGCCCGCGCCGTTCTCACCCAAAAAGGCGTGAATCTCACCCTGCATCAAGGTGAACGAAATATGGTCATTCGCCAGCACGCCCGGAAAGCGTTTGGTTATCTCACGAACTTCAAGCGTAGGTTGTTGCTGCACGATTTGGGCTCTCCCTACCGCTATTTCACGAACACGCATTCAAACCACAATTAGTGGACTCGACGAGCAATGCAGCGTGGCACGAGTTGTTTCATAGGTTCAGCGTATTGTAGCTTAAGTTTTCATGTACCTGCTAGCGCGTGCATGAACAAGAGTGCTTTTCGATATTACCAGGATGCTTAAGGCTTTAACAAGGAGAAGGCTGGGGAGCCACTGCCGGAACTTCCGGCCTGTCGGCGCGCGGGCAAAAAACAACAGGAGCGCATGTGCGCTCCTGTTGAACCGCTGGCGGCTTGGGGAGATTATTGCACTTGGACGCCGGTCTGGATCGAGCCGTTGGTCAGCCCTTCCTTAACCTCGTCTACCTTGGCCTTGATGTCGGCGGTTACCACTGCCGATGCATCGTGCGCCTCGGCGTAGTCGATGCCGCCGTTCTCAACCGTACCGACGTACAGTTCGTTCGAGAAGTTGCCTTCAACCACCGACTGGATTGTATCAAACACGGCGTTGTCCACGCGCTTGATGGCGCTCGTCACAATCTTGTCGGCGCCCTCGGTCGAGCCACCACGGAAGGTCGTGGTGTACTCGTCCTGGTCCACACCAATCACGAACGCGCCCTGCTTGGCTGCTTCCTGAATCGCGCCTGAGCCGGTCTGCCCGCCCGCGCCGAAGATCACGTCAGCGCCCTCGGCAATCATCGAGCGCGCCGCTTCGCCGCCCGCTGCCGGATCGGTGAAGCTTGGGATGTACACCTGACGGACACTGATGTCCGGCTTCTGCGCCTTGGCACCGGCCTCGTAGCCCTGAACGAATTTCTTGACGGCTGGAACTTCCTCGATGCCGCCGACCACGCCAATGGTATTGCTCTGGCTCACCAGCGCCGCCATTGTGCCTGCCAAGTAGCCCGCCTGGTCTTCTTGGAAGACCAGACCTTTAACATTGGCCGGTGGATTATCGCCATACGCAAAGTCGACGATCGCGAAATTGACGTCGGGATGGCGGGATGCCGCCGCTTTGATCGCGTCGCCCATCAAGAAGCCGACGCCAATAACCAGATCGTAGTCGCCTGACGCGAACTGTTCCAGGTTTTTCTCGTAGTCGCCCTGCTGCTGCGTCTCGATGTAGTCGATCTGGGCACCAAGCTCCTGCTCAGCCCGCTGCAGGCCTTGGAATGCAAACTGGTTGAATGTGCCGTCGTTGACTTTGCCAACGTCGGTCACTAGCGCAACGCGGATGTTGCTGCCGTCGGCGCCACCAGCAGCCGATGTTTCTGTTGTTTCTGCGGTTGTTGTTTCTGCGGCCGTTGTCGCGGCCGTTGTTGCGGCTACACCGGCAGCGACACTCGCCGCCTCCGTTTCGATAGGTGTTGGCGCGCCACTGGCTGCCGCCGAGCCTGCTGCGGCCCCAGATGCTGTTCCCCCGGTGCTTGTACCATCGCCGGCCGCGCCACAGGCCGCCAGAATTGGCAGCAGCAGCACTGTTAATAACAAATTGATCAGCGTTTTGCGCACGAATTGGCCTCCTTACGGCTGGTAAAACTACGGCAAATGCTCCGTTCGTTGCCCGAAATTATAACATAAAGCCCGCCGCCCTTATGCCCCGGCCGGGTGGACGAGCGCAGATAGGTATGCTAACGCGCCGTCCGAGCGCTCAGGCGAGCGTACGGGATGAGTAGCTAGCGGCCTGGCGACAGTGCATTCTAGCCGATCAGTCCTTCGATCTTGTCGACCGCGTCGGTTGCGACGCTGAGATGCAGGATGTCGCCTTCTTGCAAGACAACGTTGGGAGCGGGAATAAAAGCTTGTCCTTCGCGCACCAGTGCGAAGACGTTAACCGCGCCATCATAGACCAGATCCCGGACTTTTCGCCCGGCCACCGCGCTGGATACCCGCGCCTCCATGACTTGCACTTCGCCGTGGCCGAGTTCTTGGGTGCCGTGCAGTTCACTGTTGAGCATCAAACGCTTGATTTTGTGGGCTCCCCAGGCGGTTGAGCTAATGGTGCGAATCCCGAGCCGTCGATAAATTTGCTCACGCTGAGGGTCATAGATGCGCGCTACCACGATCGGCACCCGGAACGTATCGCGCGCCACCGACGCCGCCACAAAGTTCGAGTTGTCGCCGCTGGTGACCGCGGCAAATGCATCCGCCCGCTCAATCCCTGCTTCGCGCAGGACATCCCGGTCAAAACCGAAGCCCGTAATGGTGCGGCCCCGAAAGCCGGTGCCGAGATTACGAAAGGCGGTCGGCAGCTTGTCGATGATGGTTACTTGATGGCCGTCGTGTTCCAACAAATGGGCTAGCAGCACACCCACCCGGCCGCATCCGACAATTATTGCTTGCATATGGCACCTTCATAACATGGGTCAATGCATCAAGCGCTCTGCATGTGGGCCTTGAACTTTCGTTCGCGCTGGCTCAGCGCCCGCTGCGTTTGTTGTCCATGCGCAGTGGCGGCTGTGAGCTACGCGCATCGGGCACGGATCGGCTTGGAAAGATCGGGTCAAGGCGCTGACGCAGCATTTCAAGTCCGGCCGCCAACGCAGTGGCGCCAAATGCGGCGGCCCAGCCCCACGCTGGAATGGAGGTCAAGGCTATATAGCGATGAAACACATCCAGCTCGATAATGCCAATCAGGAGCGCATACGACAGACCGACGAGGCCCAGCAGGAGATAGCGCGGTCCACGGTCGTCCGCGGCTGCCGAGCGGCGGATCAGCGCCGCGCCGAGCAGTGCGGCAATGCTGACCACAACATACAAGCTCGTGGCGACGAGCCCGCGCTGTCCAACCACGTCTGCAATTCGCTCGCTGTACGGTCGTAGATTGGTGGCAAAGATTTCGGCTGGTGTAATCGCGCCGCTTGTGCCGCGGGCTTGAGCAACATAGCCAAGCGCGGCCAGCAGTGCTAAGGCAGCGGCCAGACCGCCGAACAAGCCATAGCCCAGCAGATACACTTTGCGCGACAACAGCGGCCGTCCCGTGGGCCGCGGCGGCCGCTGCATCAAGCGTGGATCGGGACGACCCGCGCCGATAGCCAGGCCCGGCAACAAGCCCCCCAGAAAGTCGATCAACAGCTGCTGTCCGACCGTAAGCAACAAAGGAGCTCCCGCAAGCAGTGAGGTCGTGAGCGCAACCAACTTAACAACGGTGGTGGCCAAATTGAGCGCCACAAGCCGGCGCACGCGCTGCTCAACCGCGCGGCCTTCCGCAATGGCTTGGGCGATCGTGGCAAAGTTATCGTCCAGCAAAATCAGGTCGGCTGCTTGGTTCGCGGCTGGACTCCCCGTTGCGCCCATCGCAATCCCGGTGTAAGCAGCTTTCAGCGCCGGAACATCGCTCGCCGCTCCGCCTGTGACGAGCACAACTTCGCCCATCGCCTCCAACGTCTGCACCACCCGCACTTTGTGTTCGGGCGTGAGCCGTGCTAAAACCATGTCGCCCTTGCTGAGCTGTTCGCGCAGCATTGGGTCGTCCATGGTGTCGAGGTCCGGGCCGCTGATAACCAGCGGCTGGGCTGCTTGAACGAGCTGGCAGCGCCGGGCCAGCGAGGTAGCGCCCAGAGTATCATCGCTGGTCAGCATCATGGTGCGAATTTTTGCGGTATGACACGCGCTGATGGCCGCTGCAACTTCTTCCCGCGGCGGGTCGTTGATCGCCAGCAACCCGAGCAGGACCAGGTCGTGGGCTACGTCTTCAACATCCAGTGCCTGCACGGCGTCCTGGCCAACGGTGCGGCGAGCCACGGCAACCGTGCGCATAACATCACGCTGGTAGCGCTGCAGAACCCGCTTGAATGCTTGACGGTCCCGTTCCGTGAGGGGCCGGTCGCCATGCGCTGTGGCAATCGCGCTACAACGCGCCAGCAGATCGGACGGCCGACCTTTGAGATAGGCCACCGGATAGCCGTGCTCTTCAACAACGACGCCGTCCAGCGCAACCTGGGGAGTACTATTGAGGGTAGCCAGCAACGGGGCACGCTCGCACACCTCGTTGACCTTGAGATCCACCTTGGCCGCGGCTACAATCTGGGCAGCCTCGACCGGATCGCCAACAATATGCCACCGCGGCCGTAGCGTGTCCGGCGGCAGAAGCTTGGCGCGGCTGGTTAACACCGCGGCGCGCAGCAGTTGCCCGAACTGTTTTTGGGCCACGCCGTGATCCAGGGTACGATGGTCGCTGCTGAACTCACCCTGCGGTTGAAAGCCCACCCCGCTGACCGTGACCGACCCGTCGGCCGTCCAGATTTCGCGCACCGTCATTTCGTTTTGGGTCAACGTGCCGGTTTTATCGGTACAGATCACCGTTGTCGCACCTAAGGTTTCGACGTTCGACAAGCGGCGAAAGATGGCTTTGCGCTGCTGGAGCCGGCGCGCGCCTTCGATGAGCGTCAGCGTAATGCCGGGCATCAGCCCAACCGGCACAGCGGCGGTCAAAAACAGCACAGCGACGCTGAGCGCCTGTTCAATGGATAGTTGTAGTCGCAACAAGGAGTAGGTGAAGCCGAGGATGGCTCCAAGGACGGCGACGATCAACACAACTGCGCCGAGCCGGGCGAATGCCAGCAGCAGCGGGCTTGGTTCTTCCTGGGCCCGCTGGGTGAGCGCCGCAATTTGCCCGAAGGCTGAACGCAGGCCGGTGGCGAAGACCACTGCGCGGCCACTGCCGCTGACCACCCGGCTGCCCGCGTACACAACGTTTGGCAGCTCACTCGTGCTCTTGTCCTCGGCCACGGCCTCCGGGGTTTTGTGCAGCACTGTGTCGTCGGTGTACAACACCGGGTTGACCGTGTGCAGGTGATCGACTTCAACCAAACGCGCGTCGGCGGGCAAAATGTCGCCCGGCCGTAACAAAAGCACGTCGCCTGGTACGAGCATGGTCGCCAACACATTTTGTTCCTGGCCATCCCGCAACACGCGGGCAAAGGCAGGGAGCGCATCGTGCAAGGCCGCCGTAGCTCGCTCTGCTTTACGCTCTTGCAGCGCCCCGACCAAGGTGTTGAGCAGCGCTGCAAACAGCAGGGCCTGGCCGGATTGCACCCGGTCGATGCTAAAGGCGATGAGCGCGCCGATCCAGAGCGGCAGGAGCAGTGGACGGATCACGACGGCTAGCTGCTGGGCCACACTGCGCCAGCCACTCCGCATAACCAGGCTGCTGTAGCCACTGACTTGCAGCCGTACCGCTGCTTCTTCACTCGACAAACCACTGGCCTGCGTGCCCATTTCGGCTTCGACACGCTCCCGGGGGAGTGCCGCAATCGTATCAGCCTCGACACGTTGCCACCGGATCAGCTCGTCGAGTGATGACTGTGTTACTGCCATGAGGTATCCCGCAACTTGTTTGTGGATCGATAGGGTGTATCCTTGGACTATTGTAGCGCGTTGCGTTTATTTGTACAGATTTGAATGACACAAAACCGGGATGAGCTACCTCATCCCGGTTGATCGCTTAATCAGCGTGTTTTCAGCGCCGGCGTTTTGATGCAACGCGTACGCGCACAGGCACGAGCTCCGCTTCTGTTCGGACGCTGTTGCGCGCAGCCAGCGACCATCCGCAGCAGGTCATCAACACCAACAACATCAATAATCCAATCATCATAGCCCGATCTCCTTGTGACCCTGCAGAGCTGTTACACTCGGACGGCATCGCTGACAATTGTTCCAGCTCATTATGTGTGTTGCCTTTGCAGCTTGACATGCATAAAGCGTGCCATGTGTACAAGGCTAACGTAGGCCTTGATCGCACAAGGTGCATACCCATTGAGCCCCTTGCTGCAAAGGTTGCCCCGTAAACCAAAGGCTACATGCTGGGCAGTGGTACGCACGAATGGTGGGGCGGCTCAATGCAGCAGCCGAGGGGGTTGCTGGTAAGGCTTGGTTGAGCAATGTTCGGTCGCGAGCCGCTACCAGATATGCGCGGTCGATGCGCTCGCCACTAAAATCCAGCCGCAGCAGCATTTCGGCTGCGAGCGTGTGGCGCGCTGCGATGTTGTCAAGCGCTTTTTCATCGATTGTGAGCGTGGTTTCCTCGCCCTCTGGCCACGGAACAGCGCTCAATGTTACCGTGTCGCCACCAAAAAAGCCGCCAAAATTATGTACTTCCGTGACCCACATCAAGCGCTGATCAGTCATCGCCGTCGTCCTCGGCTCCTGTGTTGGCGGGCTTGCTGCCCAAAAGCTCATGGAAAATCATGTAATCACGTTGGGTCAAGGCCAACGTAATCCGCTGGAGCGTGTTGTCCGCTGCAAGCAGCTGGTTGATGGCAACGAGCTGGGCAGCGCCCATAACGTAGCGCGGTAGTTTTTTTGGCACTGGCGGCAGCACATGGTGATCTGTGCGCGTCCCAATCGCCGGCATGACCACATGTTGGGCTGACATTGCCGCAGCAGCACGCAGCGCATTCGTGGTTGCCGACGCCACGTCGAGTGGTGTTGCCCGGACACGATCACTGCCGTGACCAACCTGCGGCTGGTAGGTATAGGTCACCGCCCATATCACTGCTTGCAGCCCCGAAGCTGCCGCCGACAAGCGACAAACAATCGCGTCGCCCAGCCCAAACGCGCCGCCATGCTCTTCAAGGGCCTGCTCGCGCTGCGCTCGCAGTTCCGGATACAAGCTGTCAAGCATGGCAGCCAAACCTCGTGAAGCGCTCAGCCAGCCGCAATCTTCGACGACGATCACATCAGCCCCGACTTCCAGCGCATGTGCAGTTGTAAACTCAACCTGCCGCCCAAGCATACCCTTCCCCACGCATGCGGACATTATGGACAAGGCTGTGGTCAGCGTCAAGGTTTGCATCAACGTACTAAAACAAAGGGGACCTACGGGCAATTCTTTCCAACTACAACGGGACGTACAATCGATTCAAAACGAAAGAGCGAGGTTCTATGCAGCTCGACGGCTTTCTTTCGCGCTTTGCGTTGCGAGAGCTGCTGGAGCTAAGCATTGCCAGTTTAGTCACTGGCGAAATCGAGGTTCAAGCGCCGGCGGGCGTGCATCAGCTGTTTTTTGTTGCAGGCAAGCTGGTACACGCCGTATCCCCCCAAGCGAGTGGCTTTGACGCGGTTTGGCCGATCTTTGAGCTCAGCGATGCTCCGTTTCAGTTTGTGGCGGGAGCTATGCCGCCGGAACGGACATTTGCTGAGCCAACACTTCAGGTGATTGAACGGGCGATAGCAGTAGCCCAGCATTGGTCCACAATTCGTGCCTTGATTCCGCGCCTTGATATTGTTCCAGTGCTGGTCAGCCCCCGTGAGGGTGAGCATGTTCGGATCTTTGAGGAAGATTGGCCGATCTTGTCGTCGGTCGATGGGACGCGCACGATCGCGGACGTTGCGCACACAGCGCTGCTCGATCCACTGGATGTATGCAGTGGGCTGCTGCGGCTCCAAGAGCGCGGGCTGGTGATGTTTTGTCCGCCGGAGCTCACCAATTCCGTGCCCCGCCCCGAGCCGGTGCCTAGCAAGATTGAAGTTCAATCATCTGCCCCGCCTGTGGCTTCCCCCAAGCAGCGCTCCAGCTTTTTTGCCAGGCTCCTCGACGGCGAACCCGCTAATATCGAGCCGCCCTGCACTGCCCTGGAGCCTCCTGTGGTGGCGATGCAATCGTCCACGTCCCACGAGTACGACGACATTCTAAGCTTGCTGCGGAGCTAGACCACAGCCTCCGCTCCCAAGCCTTAAGCAGCGCTGTCTGCCCTGGCTGCGAGCGTGACGTTGTCGATCAAGTGGGTGGCGCCGAAGCGAACCGCCAGGGATAGCAAGGCGCCACGGCGAATCGGTCCCTCGATCTCCATAAGCGTATGTGGATCGGCGGCGCTGACGTACTCGACCTGGGCCAATGGCTCCTGGGCCAGAACTTGGTGCAGCGCCCTTCGCAGGAGCTCCGCGTCGTTCTCGCCCTGCTCGTACAGCTGAGCGGCGTGCTGCAGCGCGCGCCACAGCACAGGCGCGGCCGCGCGCTGGGCCGGATCAAGGTACACATTGCGGCTTGACTTGGCCAGGCCATCCGCCTCGCGAACAGTCGGCACAACGACGATCTCTACGGGCAGATTGAGGTCGCGCACCATTTGCCGGATCACCACGGTCTGCTGCGCATCCTTCTGGCCAAAATACGCTCTGTCCGCGCCCACAATATTGAAGAGTTTACACACCACGGTGGCCACGCCCTGAAAATGGCCGGGACGCCGCGCGCCCTCTAGCGGCGCCGTCACGTTTTGAACTTCGACGTAGGTGCCGAAGTCAGCCGGGTACATTTCGGCCACCGCGGGTGCAAACACCAGCTCAACTCCCGCCGCCTGCAGCAGCTCCAGATCGCGGGGCAGGTCGCGGGGATAGCGCGCCAGGTCCTCGTTGGGGCCGAACTGGGTTGGATTCACAAAGATGCTGACGGCGACATGGCTGCACTCGGCGTGGGCACGGCGGACCAGCTCAAGGTGGCCCTCGTGGAGGTAGCCCATCGTCGGTACCAATCCAAGTGATCCGGTGAGATCGGCGCGAGCGGCGCGGAATGCAGTAATCGTTTCAAGGGTTTGCATCGGCGTGTGCTAACGATCCAGCTGGGCGAGCGCCTCATTGAGTGCTGCCTCGTCCATCTTGCTGCTGTGGTTCGCGGTCGGAAAGCTGGCGGCGCGGACTTCAGCCGCGTATTCGGCCACGGCATTCCGAATCTCGTCGCCGAGGTTGCGGTAGCGCTTGGCATGGCGCGGCACATAGTCGGTGTACAACCCCAGCAGATCATGGATGACCTGCACCTGGCCGTCACAGCCCACGCCTGCGCCGATACCAATGGTCGGGATTCGCAGCCGCTCGGTTACCGCGCGCGCCAGTGGTGCGGGAATTAGCTCAAGCACAACCGCGAATGCGCCGGCTTGTTCCAACAGCAGCGCATCTTGGACGAGCTGCCGTGCGGCGTCCACACTCTTGCCCTGCACCCGCCGCCCAATCGTGTTTTCCGACTGCGGGGTATAGCCGAGGTGGCCCATCACGGGAATGCCGGCCGCGGTCAGACGCTCAACGGCCGGCACCACGGCCGCGCCGCCTTCCAGCTTCACCGCCTGGCAACCGGCCTCCTGCAGCAAGCGCCCGGCGTTTTGGAGCGCCTGGTCGGGGCTGGTATAGGTCAAAAATGGGAGATCGCCGACAACCAGTGCCCGCGTTGTTCCCCGCACCACGGCCTTGGCGTGGTGCAGAATGTCCCCAATCGTGACGGGCACAGTCGAGCCGTAGCCCAGCACCACCATCCCGAGCGAGTCGCCCACCAGAATAAGCGGGATCTCGGCCGCGTCCACCATTTGGGCGGTGGTATAGTCGTAGGCCGTCACCATCGGGATCCGCTCGCCGCGTGTTTTCATCGCCTGTATATCTTGGACCGACACCCGCATGTTCATCCTCCTCTCAGGGTTAGCTAGACTTCCCGTTCGACCACCATTTCACCCGGCAGGGTGATTAAGTCCTGGAGCGCGCCGGCCATGTCGCTGGGCAGGCCGCGCTGCTGCGCCAAGGGCAGGGTGCCGTGGGCTAAACAACGGTACAGCGCTCCAACGCGGGGCACGGACTCGTCGAGCGCAGCCAGGTGCCGCTGAACGGTTGAAACATCGCCGCGCAGCAGTGGTCCGGTGAGCGCTTGGGGCAGACCTTGCCGCTCCATGTTGTCGAGCGTGGTACGCATCAACGGCACCAGCGCCCGCAGTGCCTCCTCCGGCGCGGCACCCATGCGGGCAAAGAGTTCGGATGCGAGCGCGGCCAGGGTAACCGTGTAGTTTGAGGCGATCACGGCGGCGGCATGGTAGAGCGTTTTGTCGGCAGGATCGAGGTCGAAGGGATAGCCACCCAGCGCGCGTGCCATCGCCCATAGCTGTGCATGGAGGGTACCGGTGGCCTCGATGGCAAAGGTCAGGCCGGGGGGCAGGGTTGTCTCCGGACTGGCGAACGCCGCCAATGGATGGAGACCGCCAATCGCCGCGCCATATGCCGCCGCGGGAGCGAGCACGGCCGCGGGTGACACGCCGCTGGCATGTACAACACTCTGACCCGCGTGCCATGCGCCAGCGACCGCAAGCTCGGCTACAACGCCGGGAATGGCATCATCCGAGATCGTAAGCAGCGTCAGATCGGCGGCTTGGGCTGCGACGATTGGGGTGGCTGCTTCTGCTTGAAAGAGGGCTGCCGCTGCTTGCGCTTTGGCGGGGCTGCGGCTGGACACGGCCACAAGGGGATAGCCGGCAGCATGCAGTGCGCGGCCGAGGACCATCCCGACGCGGCCCAGGCCAATAATGGCGATTGATGGACGGGTTGGCGGTGGCAGCGCAGCGCCTTGGTCGGCGTCCGGTGCCGCCGACGATGGAGACGACAATGTCATGGAGGACCATCCCAGTCGTGTGTCGATCCAGGTGGCTTTCAAGCCTAAGCTATCAAATGAGCAAAACCATTGCCACAAGCCTGCCGCTCGCAAGACCTTGGCGGCTTTGCTCTCGATCATCTACTCCCCGCCCATAGGGTCGAGGGTTGGTGCATTGTAGCACTGCCGCTCCCGGTTGACAACGCAGGACGGCGGCGGTACAATATCGAACCGAGCGATGGGGTATCGTCTAATGGTAGGACGCCTGACTCTGAATCAGGTAGTTGGGGTTCGAATCCCTGTACCCCAGCCAAACGCAGCCAGTGGCTAGCCACTGGCTGTTGTGTTTTAACCGCATGGCGCCTGGGCTAAACGCATCACATTTCGAGACCCGCAACAATCGGCTAAGAGGGACGGGTCGTAGGAAGAAACGTGCTCCGATGTAGCTGCTTGCACATGAACTGCAAGCCGACCACCAAGAGTTACTACCTTCGACTCGTACCCGCATCTTGATATGTACGGTAATCTGCCGTACGCTACCTATGCGCTTACGTGCGTCAGACAGGAAGGATTGCTTTATGAGTCGGCGAGCACGAAATACCGAATCAAACGCGCTCAAGCGTGAACGGATTGAGGCGCGGCTTACCTCCGAACAAAAGGAAGTGATTCAGCGTGCAGCCAATTTGCGAGGGCGCAGCCTGTCTGACTTCGTTATCGATAGTGCTCAGCGCGCTGCCGAAGCTACACTGCGCGAGCATGAAGTCTTGACCCTAACGGCGCGTGAAAGTCGCGCCTTTGTAGAGTCCTTGTTGAATCCGCCAGCACCCAATGCACGGTTACGCGCTGCATTCGCTCGTCACGAACGCGAAGTTCAGGAGCCCTAGCTGGTTGTGAGACCGGTCTACACAATTGAGCCGCTCGGTAAGATCCATGACCGAGCGGCTTTTGCATGTGGTGTTGAGCAGCTCGATCACTACATCAAGCTGATTGCCAGCCAGGACATGCGTCGTCGGCTAGCAATCACGTATGTCATGCACCGACCGGAGTCACCGACTGTAATTGGCTATTACACCTTGAGTGCGTACGCCATCCAGACTACCGAATTACCGGACGACCTGCGGCGTCGCGTCAAGTATGAGCATGTGCCGGCGGCTATGCTTGGCCGCCTTGCGCTTGATCGGAACTACCACGGTCAGAGACTTGGTGCACTGCTGCTGGTGGATGCGCTTAAGCGTGCGGTCCAAACGGAAGTCGCAGTCATGGCTGTGGTTGTTGACGCGATTGATGATCGGGCACGACAATTTTATGAAATGTACGGATTCGAGCGTCTTGCCGATCACCCAAATCGTCTTTTTATTACGGCGAAAACAATCGAGCAGTTAATTGCCGGATAGTTTTGCGCCTCCTGCTAATCTGACCCGAGCACCAGCACATCTCCCACCTGGACATCAAACGCCTGACATATGCAACATAGTTGCTTGCAGCCAATGCACCTGAGCCCAGGAATTATTCGTCGATAGCGACTGGACAAATGTACTGCCGCGCCTGGTAGGGGTAGGGCGGAGCTAGGCTGTTACCGGTGGCACACTGGTATCGGCATCGTGCAGGTGAGCGACCTGGGCCGCTCCCATGCTTGTGCAGCCTATGCCATTGGGAGGTATCAGGCGTTGTGCTACGTGCGCATTCGATGCTGCCGAATGGCACACAGCAGACCGATCAGCCAGTAGACAGCCCAAAAGCGGTCATAATTTTGGCCATACAGGGCGGGCCAGAAGATGAACCCTTTTTTGATCCACCATTCCCGCGGCCTGAAAAGATGCGCGAGATGAACAGCCAAGTCGTAGCTGACCAACGCAATCAAAATCTTGCTCGACATAAACTCCCCTTTGGTGCCCACCACCGAGCACATCCACCTCCTCATCAACACCCTAAAAGCAACCGAGATCACATAGCGTGTGGAGTGGACCCTTCTACCAAATCAGTGGGCACGTTAGCTCCTCGCTTCCTAGGTGCGGAGCGCCTCGAACTCGGGGGCAGATACGCGAAGATCGAGTGCAGCCACTTCGTATTGTACACTTTGTCGGTGATAAGAACCATGAGCACGACCGTGCTGATCGGCACGTGGCAGATCTGTCACTGCTGGTCAGTCAGCTCCGAACCGAGTACGGCCGCGTGCGTAAGCTTGGCGTGGATGTACCGCCTCTCACGCCGGAGTGTGTCACAAGCATGTCGCAACTGGACCTGGAAGTCGCGATCAATGAGCTGCGTGAACAAGTGACAGAGTTGAGCGAGCGGACACTGGTCCCGCCACAGCTGGCTGGGGTGGGGCGGAGCTGAGCGCTGAAGCCTGAGCTCGCGGAATGTTCCCATTTCAGCATTCTGTCAAGTGCAGTCCAGCTCAGCTCGACCACCGCCCTTCGCGCGGCTGCTACTGACGCATCGCCGCGCGGAGCACGCTCACCATCTCGCTAACAGCTTGCTGCCCGTCATTCGCTTCGACGGCAAACGCAACACAGCCCTCCAAATGATTGGCCAGTTCCAGCAGCGCCACCTCCCGCAACGCGGCAACCGTTGCATTGATCTGTTGGGTGATGTCGAGGCAGTAGCGGTCGTCCTCAATCATCTGCTGCAGCCCGCGCACCTGGCCCTCGATCCGCCGTAGACGGCGCAGCAACTCGTCCTTTTCCTGGCGCGAGCGACGAATCAATAATTTCCCATCCTCGAATGTATAGTCCATGATACTCCCCCAGAGTACGGCACGTTTTCTGCTACGGCGATCCGACTCATCATACCAAAGGGTAGGATAATCACCAAAGGAGCAGCAAGACACGTTACGCAGAGGTTCGCCGTCGTTGGAGTAAGTGGTTGAAGGGGAGGAAAGTATGTTTTATCACGACCGGAACCTACAGTACACGGTGCGCGTTGAAACGCCTAATCCGATGTTCGCGCGGATGCTGCAGCAAGCCATCGGCGGGGTCGAGGGCGAGATTCGGGTGATGCTGCAGTACCTGTTCCAGGCCTGGGGCCAGCGCGGCCCGACCAAGTACCGCGATATGTTGCTTGAAACCGGCACCGAGGAGATCGGCCACGTCGAGATGCTGTCAACCGCAGTGGCGATGAACTTGGAAGGCGCGCCCTCCGAGGTCCAGGATGAGGCCGCCAAGAATCCGATGGTGGCGGCCATTATGGGGGGCATGAACCCGCGCCACTACCTGTCCACGGGTCTGGCCGCCACACCGGAGAACAGCAACGGCGTGCCGTTCAACGCGTCGCATGTGTATGCCAGCGGCAACATCGCGGCGGATATGTACGCTAACGTCGCGGCTGAGGCGACCGGACGGGTGCTGGCCACCCGGCTGTACCACATGACCGACGATCCCGGCATGAAGGACATGCTGTCATTCCTGATCGCGCGCGACACCATGCACCAGCAGCAGTGGCTGGCGGTGATCGAGGAGCTTGGGGGCTACGAGGGCAACCTGCCCATTCCCAACAGCTTCCCGCAATCCCAGGAAAATCAGGAGGTCAACTACACCTTCTTCTCGACCAATATCGACCCGAACGTGCCCATTCCCGAGGGTCGTTGGACGCAAGGTCCCTCCTTAGATGGCAAGGGCCAATTCTCGGCCCGGCGTTTGACGCCGATGGGCCAGGAGCCAAACCTGAGCCAGCCGCGGTCCGATGGGTTTGCTCAAACACAGCAGATGAGCACAGTTCAAAACGTCATCTCATCGGTCAAGAACATGCTGGAATAGTGGGTGCATCCGCATCTAACGCGTAGATTGCTATCGGTCGCTCGCAGACCGCCCGCTCAACCACAGAGCGGGCGGTCCTTCGTCTTAACACGCCGGGATGGGTGGGGTGTTGGTTAGCTGCTTACCCGGCCGCGGCGAGTGCTCGGCTAATCTCGTCCAGCAACTCGTCAATCGCGAAGGGCTTGATCATGATTGCCGCACACAGCGCTTGGATATTGAGGGCGATCTCGTTCACGAACTTCTCGTCCCCCGAGACCAAGATAACGGGAATATGGCTTGTTTGGCGACTCTCCTTGATGGCGCGCAGCACAGTAGTGCCGAGCGGTTGCCCACCAAACCAGATGCTGAGCAGCACAAGGTTGGGCTGCTCCACGGTAACCGAGGTGATTGCTACGAGCGGATCGGTCCACAGCAGGGGCTGATAGCCCTCGTTGTGCAGCACGTCCTGCATCATCAGCAAATAGTCCCAGTCGTCTTCAATCACTGCGATACGCGGTGCTGCGGGCTCGGTCATTGGTCGTCCTCCAGGCGGTTGAAACAGCCGCCGCGAAAACAGGCAGCGAGACAGGGGGGAGCAGCTAAATGGGCGGACGCACAGCTCACCGACCTGCGCAACAAGCGACGCATCGTCGTTGTCGTCTAGTCTGTTCCCCAATATTGTGCCCCGTGAATTACCTTGCTAATTATTTCCCCACGTGTAATTCTGGCGCTTCTATCATTAGTTGCATGGATAGCAGCCTTATAATAGTCGCTTAGAGGCTGAAACATGTTACCCATGGGGGTATTACCAAGACTGTCCACAGCGGCATAGAAGCTCTTTAGCCTCTTGCTAATGACTAAGGGAGGTCTATCTTAAACGCATCCATCCGTGCTTGGATAATTTGATCAGCAGGCATCCCTCATCCTTAAGCCATTGAGTTTTATATTCGACACAACAGCCGAGGCTAAAACCCTCGGCTGTTACTTCACCTTAACGATACACGCTACCTCGATGTCCTACCTTGATCACCGTTACGACCAATTCATCATCATTGATACGATAAATAATGCGGTACGCTCCAACGCGAATACGCCAATCCTCCGAGCCTTGGAGCTTGACGCACCCGACCGGGCAGGGCGTGGTTGCAAGGCTTTGGATCGCGGCAACAACGCGGTCATACACAGCATCCGGTAGATTGGCGAGTTCCTTCTGAGCACTGCGAACGATGACGATCCGGTACACGACTGTTACGCCTTTCGGCTCCGACGCTGCTCCTCAATTTCGCTTAATGCTTGCTCGAACGGAATGGTCTCCTCATTCCGCAACCGCAGATGAGCATCCCTGATGTCTTGAGCGTCCTCCATCGCTTCGATGGCCCGATCAAGCAGGTAGAGCACCTGATTATGCAACGACCGGCGCTCGCGTTCGGCCATTGACGCTATCGGCTCGTACAACTCTGGTGGAAGCCTAAGCGTAAATGGCTTCTGGTTTGTGGCCATGAGCACCTCCTTGGAGAACGTCATCCCTGATGACCTTCTCCACCCCTTCCCGTTCCGCATCATCATACACCAGAATGGTGAAAACATCAATGTTACAACACCATTTTGGTGTATCGGTAGTCCTATGCGGATTATGACCGCCGCCCGTCGCTCATCGCATACTCTGCCAGCATGGACGCCGCGCACGTTAAGACCGGGGAATCGAACAGCACTTTCGCCGCCTCGCGTATCTGGTCACGACTAATGGAGATCGCCGGGGCAGTGATCTGCCCATCAAACTCGGGAGCCAGTAGCCCCAAGGCCGCGTGCAACAAGTGGTACTTGGCGACCAGCAAGGCATCCATGACGAAATTTCAGAGATAGACGGACGGCTGTGAGCAGCGCGGGCAGCTATGACGGTGCAAGCATATACACAGCTTAACCATATTTGGCTCATGCTATACTCCGTGCATGTCTAGCTCCGCACCAATTGGCGTTTTCGACTCGGGCGTGGGCGGCTTGTCGGTGCTGCGTGCTATTCGCGCCGCGCTGCCACATGAAGACCTCGTCTACGTTGCCGACTCGGCGCACGTGCCGTATGGCAGTAAATCCCAACACTACATTCAACAGCGCTCGTTGACTCTGACGATGTTTCTTACCAGCTCAGCGATTGGTCTCAATGCCAAAGCGGTTGTGGTCGCCTGCAATACCGCCACCGCAGCCGCAGCCGCGCTGCTTAGGTCCCGTTTTGGGGTGCCGATTGTGGCGATGGAGCCGGCCGTTAAGCCGGCAGTTGCCGCGACCAAAGTCGGCGTGGTGGGGGTGCTGGCTACGGTCGGCACGCTGCAGAGCGCTCAGTTTGCCGCGCTGCTCGGTCGCTTCGGTGCGGGTGTGGAGGTGGTAACGCAGCCCTGCCCTGGACTGGCCGAGCAGGTCGAAGCGGGCGACCTGTGGGGTCCGACAACGCGGGCATTAGTTGAGCAGTACACCAAGCCACTGCTCACTCGGGGCGCGGATACGATCGTGCTTGGCTGCACGCACTATCCCTTCCTCCGGCCGTTGATTCAGGACATTGTCGGGCCGGATGTGGCGTTGATCGACACGGGAGCGGCAGTTGCCCAACAACTGCGGCAGGTGCTTGCCGCTAAGGACCTCATAACCACTGCTGAAACGCCCGGCCATGAGCTGTTTTGGACCACCGGCGATGTACATGTTGCGCGCGATGTGTTTGCTAAACTTTGGGCGCCTGAGGCCGAAGTACAGCAGCTGCCGGACGAGTTCGCCGGACTGCACGAGCTGAAGCATGTCGAATCAAGCTAAAGGTACGATGCCGCGACGACGGCGAGAAACCCTACCGCCCACAAGGAGCCAAATCTGCTGTGGAGCGCTGCCGTGCCCCGCAGGACTGCATTAAGGCGGCTTGTATCCGTGGTGGCGAACGCCTCACGTACCAGCGCGATAGCCCGCGGCATGGTTAGCAGCGTCGGCAGTGCGGACAAGCCGAGTCGCAGGTCGATCGCCAGCAGTCCCAGGA
Organism: bacterium; assembly: GCA_016781505.1. Classification (GTDB taxonomy): domain Bacteria; phylum Chloroflexota; class Chloroflexia; order Chloroflexales; family Kallotenuaceae; genus LB3-1. The sequence continues at coordinate 16,439 of JADDQF010000070.1, read as the reverse complement.
CCAGCACATAGCCCCCGCCAAGCAGAAAGGCGTATTCGCGGCGAGCAAACTGCCTGCCGAACCGCGCGGCGAGTGTTTGTTTGCCTTGGGCGCGATCCGTTTCAATATCCCGCAGGTTGTTGGCGTGCAAAATTGCCGCTACAAGCAGTCCAATCGGCGCGCCAGCCAGCACTGCCGTCCAGCGAAAGGTCTGCGTCTGCACCACATACGCGCCCAGCACCATGCCCACTCCCATCGCCAGAAACACCGCGATCTCGCCCAGGCCAATGTAGGCGAGCGGTGCCGGTCCAGCCGTGTACAGCACGCCAATCAGCACGCCCAGGATGCCCAGCAGCCAGATCACGGGTCCGCCATGCAGCGCCAGCACGATGCCCAGCAGCGCGGCCAAGCCAAAGCACAACAGCCCGCCCACGAGCACGGCCCGTGGCTGGAGCAGTCCCTGCTGGATCGCTCCGCTGGGGCTGAGCGATGCACTGGAGTCGACGCCGTTGCGGTGATCGAAGTAGTCGTTGAGCAAGTTAGTGCCGGCCTGCAGCAGCACAGCTGCCAACAACGTCAACAGCGCCCAGCCCAAAGCAAACCGGCCGTCCAGCGCGGCGCAGCCAACGCCAATCATGATCGGGGTGGTTGTCGCGGTGAACGATTTTGGGCGCACGGCTCGCCACCAGTCGGCAAACCGCTGGGCAGGGATGGTGCGCGGTTGGGATGGAGAAGGTGAAGCCATGGTCGATCGTCCGGGACGAGGTGATCCAGCGCTGCTGTCGTTCTCCCGTGCTGTCCTTAGCCCAACCGCACGCCGTAATCTTTGGACGCGTAGTCGTACATAACATCGGCGAAGGGCGTACCCGCTTTGAAGCCGCGATATTGCCGCTTGACCTCGCTCAGCTGGATCATGAAGCGCACATCGCCAAAGGTCACATGCCCGTACAACGACAGCCGCTCCTCGCGCTCCAACAGCGTAAAATCGGAGACGAACTGCGGATACTCGCGGTTGATGTGGCCGTACGCCGCCTCCAGATGATCGACCACAAAGCCCAGGTGATGGATCCGCGACGGAATGCCATCCGACAGCGGGGCATTGGGATCGGCGTCAAACAGGAAGATCGCGGTGTTGCCGGTGGTGACCACCGTCAGATGCGCGTCGTCACGCACGATCTGCATTTTTAAGCCAAGGTGGAAAAAGTCGCGCGCGGCGCTGCGGGCATTGGTCGCCAAGGCCAGGTGATCAAAGCCATAGTTGGTCCACTCGCCGGCCGCTTCGTTCAGGGGTGACGCTTCCACCACCAGCCGGACATCGCCATAATGATCGAAGATCTCGCCGACGAACATATCGGGATAGATCAGCGTGCCGTCGCTGCGGCGCACTGTTAGCCGTTGAGCTACCAGATATTCTCGCGGCAAAATATGCTCAAGCGCCTGGTGGACGATCTGCTGGCGATCCGCCTGACCCTCAAAGCTTTGCCCTCCAACTGCGAAGGTAACGGGCACAAGCGCGGTATCTGTCATCGTATCCTTACTTGTGAAAGCTATCACTACACCGAGTGTAGAAGCCTTCCCCAAAACAGTCAAGGGCAAGCTCCTTGCAACAATTGCTATACTGACGCAAAGGGGCTCAATGGATGCAGTTTTCAAACCAACAAGTTGCGCAGGTGTTCCGCGATATTGCCGATTCGATGGAAGTGTTGGGCGAGAATCGCTTCAAGTTTCAAGCGTATGCGCGGGCGGCGGAAACGATCGACGAGCTACCGACCAGCTTGTACGATTACCTAGCGGCTGGAACGCTAGACGATATTGCCGGGGTCGGGCCGGCGATCTCGGCCAAAATCACCGAGCTGCTGACCACCGGCGAGCTTGATTTTCGTGAGCGGCTGCGCGTGCAAGTGCCGGACGGCGTGCTGCAGATTGTGCGCGTGCCCGGGGTCGGGCCCAAGACGGCGCTGCGCTTGTATCGCGAGCTGGGCATTGCCGACATTGCAGCGCTGGAGGATGCCGCCCGCAATGGCCGGATCCGCGGCCTGAAAGGACTCGGCGCCAAGCTGGAAAGCCGTGTTCTCCAAGGGCTGGCCGCGCATGCCGAAGCGCCCAATCGTTTTTTGCTGGGCGAGATGCTGCCGCTCGCACGGGAGCTTGTGTCGGCGTTTGCGGCAGCAGCGCCTGCGCTCTCCGAAGCGGCGTATGCCGGCTCGCTGCGTCGTGCAGCACCCACGATTGGCAACATTAATCTGGTAGCCGCCAGTGCCGAGCCACAACAAGTGCTCAACGCGTTTGCCGCCTTGCCGCACATTGCCAGCGTGCAAGCCATGGCGGAGCGGCAGGTCGAAGCCCGGCTGCACAACGGCAAGCACTGTACGCTCCATGTCGCCGCGCCCGAAGCTTGGGGCACGTCCTTGGCGTGGCTCACGGCCAGTCCAGCCCACCGCGCCAGCCTGCTTGAATTGGCAGCGGAGCGCGGGCTTGCGCTCCAAAACACGGGCTTGTACCGCGACGACACGCTACTGCCAACGCCAAGCGAAGACGCGCTGTATACGGCCTTAGGCTTGCCTATGATCCCGCCGGAGCTGCGGGAAGGTTGGGGCGAGATCGCGGCGGCGCAGGCCGGCACGCTGCCCCAGCTGGTCGAGCTGCGCGACATTCGGGCCGATATGCACACGCACACGGCCTGGAGCGATGGCCGCGGCTCGGTGGCCGAGCTAGCGGAGGCGGCCCTCGCCCGCGGCTACGAATATTATGTCATCACCGACCACAGCTTCTACATGGGGATGGTCAACGGTCTAGATGCGGCCCGGCTCAAGCAGCAGCGAGCTGAGATCGACGCCGTGAATGCCGATATGGCGCGCCGTGGTATCAACTTCAAGCTGCTGCAGGGCTCGGAAGTCGATATGCTGCCCGACGGCTCGCTTGCACTCGCCGACGATGTGCTGGCAACCCTGGATTGGGTGGTTGCGTCGCTGCATGTGAGCCTGCGCCAGGAGCGAACAGCCGTAACCCAGCGCGTGTTGAACGCGCTGCACAATCCGCACGTGGACTGTATCGGCCATCTGACCGGGCGGCGTTTGCTGCGGCGGCAGGGCGCCGACCTCGACCTGGATGCCGTTTTTGCAGCAGCGGCCGAGACCGGCACGGTGCTTGAGGTCGACGGCGGCTATGATCGGCTCGACATCGACGCCGAGCTGGTGCACCGCGCGATCGGCATGGGCATTCGTCTGGCCATCGACAGCGACGCGCATCGCACCGTCGATCTGCCAAATATCGAGTACGGTGTGCTGACCGCTCGTCGTGGTTGGGCCAGCAAGCGAGACGTTGTGAACTGCTGGCCCTGGGACGAGATCAA
>JADDQF010000070.1:0-13000 GCA_016781505.1 bacterium | reverse complement strand
GCCAGCAAGCGAGACGTTGTGAACTGCTGGCCCTGGGACGAGATCAAGCCACGTTAACCAGGCTCGATTTTTTTGGATTGGCTTGTACGCCGCGTTTGGGTAACTGCGGAGCGAGGTGTTTATGGACTGCATTTTTTGTCGCATCGTTGCCGGGGAAATCCCGTCACATAAGGTGTATGAAGACGACATGACGCTGGCATTTCTGGATATCCATCCAGCCGCACGTGGTCATACGCTGGTCATTCCCAAGCAGCATGTTGCGGATCTCCTGAGTGCCGATCCCTTGGATCTGGAAGCCACGGTCCGGGGCTCACAGGTGGTGGCCCGTATTCTGCACAAACATTTACAGGCGGACGGTATAAACGTCGTCCAGAATAACGGGACGGCCGCGGGGCAGGATGTTTTTCACTACCATGTGCATCTTATTCCGCGCTGGACAGGTGATCAGGCCATTCGCTCCTGGCGGCCGGGCGAGACCGACCATGCTGCGCTGGGCAGCCTCGCCGCCGAGCTCCGGGCTGCTGAAGGAACGTAACGTATGCCGGAACAAAGCTATACTGCTGCGGAACAGGCGCTTTTCGAGCGGGAGCTGGAAAGTAGGCTGCGCGCCGAGCTGCCCAACGTGCGCGAAGAAGAAATCAAAGCCGCGGCCGAGCGCGCTGCCCAGCGGGAGCTGGAGCAGCGGCGGATGATGCTGCGCGAAGAGCTAGACTCGGAGGTGGCCGACACAACGGTTGAAAGCCCAACCGAGCTGCGCGACGAGGCGAACCGCGAGGCGCCCTCGAAGCTGGTGGTCGGCCTGATTATGCTGATTCTGCTGCTCTTCTTGCTGGTGGTGTACAACCGTGGTCAGGTGCCAGGCTTTGGCAGCGCAAGCAACGCCACCGGCACGACGGCGGCAGGCAATAGCGCCAGTGGGGGGCTTGAACCGATTTTGAGCGGTCCCCTAGCCACGCCGGGCGCGTTAGCAGCCCAGGGTACGAACGGCGCTGTTAATAGTCAGATTGGCAGCGGGCTGCCGAATGCAGGCGGAGTTGATGCGCGCAATTCCATCCCGTCGATCGATCCCAACATCAATCCTTTGTTCGTGCCCTTTTATTACGCGCACGACGGCTTACGAGTCTTTGGCCGGCCGCTTGGCCCGATCCAAACGGTGAACGGTCGCCAGGTGCAGTGGTTTGAACGGACGCGCCTGGAGCATTGGCCGGAATACGCTGGCACGTCCTACGAGGTCCAGTCTGGCTTGGTGGGCTTGGAGTACACCGACGGCCGAAGCTTTCCAACGCAGGCATTTTTTACAAGCCGTCCTGGCCTGCGCTTTTTTCCGGAAACTTCCCATGGGGTCGGCGGCAAGTTCCTTGATTACTGGGAAACGCATGGCGGACTCGACATTTTCGGCTATCCCATCAGCGATGAGCTGGTTGAAATCTTGCCGGAAACCAAGCAGTACCATACAGTCCAATATTTTCAACGCGCAAGGATGGAGCTGCATCCGCAACATGCCGGTACGCCGGACGAAGTGCAGCTGGGATTGCTGGGCCGCGCGCTCTATCTCAACGAGGCTAAGTCCGCCCCAGTTCCTGCCGTCCCGCCAACCCCGGTGCCACTGCCGTAGCGTATAATGGTTGGCTCAACGGAATTGTACGTGTGCTGGCTTCCCTCGCCCGCACACAGCGAAAGATTCGGCGCATGAGCTACACGAAAGAACAGATCCTTGACCTTACCAAGGAGCAGCAGGTCGACTTCCTCAACCTCCAATTTACGGATATCGTCGGGATCATCAAAAACATCACCATTCCGGTTAGCCAACTGCCGGATGCGCTTGATCATGGGGTCTGGTTCGACGGCTCGTCGATTGAGGGTTTTGCGCGCGTTGCCGAAAGTGATATGTATCTCCAGCTCGACTTGGATACCTATGCGGTCATTCCTTGGGAGAGCGAGGGCGATACCGTCACTGCGCGCTTTATCTGTGATGTATTTACGCCGAATGGCGATCCATTTCCAGGTGATCCCCGGCGTGCGCTCAAAAATGTGGTGGCCGAGGCTCGCGAGATGGGCTATATTTTCAACACCGGCCCGGAAATAGAATTCTTCTTGTTCAAGCCGGCCGCCAGCGGTTCGCTCGAACCAATTCCACATGACGCTGCGGGCTACTTCGACGTTTCAACTGATTATGCGACTGCGATTCGGCGCCAGATGGTCAAGGCGCTCCAGGGGTTCGGCATTGTGGTTGAGGCCAGTCACCACGAGGTCGCGATCGGCCAGCACGAGATTGATTTCCAGTATAGCGACGCCCTGCACACAGCTGATAACGCCATAACCTTTCGCTCAACGCTCAAGGCCATCGCCCAGAAAAATGGCTTGTACGCGAGCTTTATGCCCAAGCCGATCGCCAATATCCACGGCTCGGGCATGCATGTGCACCAAAGCTTGGCGGATGCGGAAACGGGCAGGAACGTTTTTTCCGGTCAGGGAGCCGAGCGCGGCCTGTCGCCGGTGGCGCACCACTACATCGCCGGCTTGTTGGAGCACGCGCGGGGCATGTCGGCCGTACTTGCGCCACTGGTCAACTCGTATAAGCGGCTTGTGCCGGGATTTGAAGCACCGGTCTACGTGAGCTGGGGTCAAACAAATCGTTCGGCGCTGGTGCGCGTGCCCCGCATTACGAAAGGTCGCACCCAGGCCACGCGGGTAGAGCTGCGCTGTCCCGATCCGTCAGCCAACCCGTATCTGGCGTTCGCAGTGATGTTGGCATCAGGCCTGGACGGCATCAAGCGAGGTCTTACGCCGCCCACTGCTGCGGAAGAAGACCTGTACCATATTGATCCGCGCTCCCGCGCATTAACCAGACTGCCAACTTCCCTTGGCGAGGCGTTGGCAACATTGCAGGGCGATGAGGTAGTGCAACGGGCGCTCGGGCCGCATATCTTTGAGCGTTTTGTGGAGGCTAAGCAGCAGGAATGGGACGAATACTGCCTGCATGTGTCGCGCTGGGAGCTTGAGCGCTACCTGCCGATTTATTGATCGGCTGCGGGCGGTTGCAACGGTGCCGTCCAGCTGCGCCGGATCCAGCTTGACTGCGTAATGCAGATCGTCGACTATTGCCAGTCGGCGAGGTGACTGCCGGGCAGGCCGGTATCGATCATGGTGGTGGTGCTTGTCGCGATGGCATAGCGGGCAAGCGCAGTGCCTTGACCCGTACCTTGCTCAAAGAGCACATGCTGTCCGTCCGCAGACCAGCGGGGATGTCCGGCTGGCTCGGCGCCGGTGCTAAGCGGCGTGTACTCACCTGTTTCCGTATCAAGGATGACCAGCTGTTCTGTGCCGCCCTGCTTGCGGCCAAATACCAGCCCTTGCGCTGACCAATCCGGCCAAAAATCACCACTGCTCGTACCACTGCAAGTATCGTCCGCAAGGTCGGTCAGGCGGGTCGCCTCACGGGTTGCAAGCTCCGCTGCAAAAAGCTCCATACAGCGGGAGTTGCGCCGCGCATGGAACGCGATGCGGGTGCCATCCGGCGACCAGGCCGGACCGCCTTCCCAGCTTGGCGTTGTCGCTAGCGGCTGGACCTCACCCGAGCGAACGTTAACCAGGACGATGTCGTGGTCGCGCCAGGCTCGTCCTGCCTCTGCGGCTTCGATGGCGAGCCACTGCCCATCGGGTGACCAGGCGGCAGAGCGCGCCAATGGGTAGCTTGGCAGCACGCGCCGACCGTTCCGCCCGTTGCGATCCATGACCCACACTTCGGATATATCATCCTGCCCGGTGTTCGTAATGCCTTCTTGCTGGCGCGTTTCACGCGTGTAGGCGATCTGGCTGCCGTCGGGGGAGAAGGCCGGCTGTGACGCGCGGGAATTGGGCGCCATATGCGTCAGCTGCCGGCTTTGGCCGTTGCGCAGATTGAGCTGGTAGATATTCTCACGCCCGTCTTGATCCACTGCCGAAAATAACGTCAGGGTTGGGAGCCCACTGGTATTTGGAATAGCCGCCACCACACCACCCTGCATAAAGTCGCGCAAGTTTGGCAGTTGGGCCGTGAGCAGCCACCCGCCAGCTCCCAGCGACCCGAAGAGGATGATGAGCAGCAAAATCAGGGTAGCAGCCCGACCAACTCCATTCGCTGGCTTGGGCCGGCTTGGAATCCGTTGCGGCGCTGGCGCCCATGGTTGCCGTCCGGTCGGGGGATTGTTGGGCGACACCGTCGGCGTGTAGGTGTTGATGCGCGGCACAACGTGGGTTAGCTGTGGCGCAGGGCGGGCAGTGGCAGCGTCAAGCCTGGCACAAAAATCCTCTGCCGACGCAACCCGGTCTGCAATGTTATACGCGGTAGCGTCGGCAACCAATGTTTCAAGCGCACCGGTAACCGTTGGGTTGAGCGCGCTGATCGGCGGCAAGGCAAACGGCGTCGTGGATGGATTATGTCCGGTCAGCATCTGGTGCAGCACAACGCCCAAGCTATACATGTCCGAGCGCGGCTCGGTTTGGCCGCCGTACTGCTCGGGCGGCGCGTAGCCGGGCGTTCCAAACTGTGAGGTATCGGCCAGTTTGCCCGGCGAAAACAAACGGGCAATGCCGAAATCGATCAGCTTGAGCTGGCCGTTGGGCGTTACCATCACGTTGGCCGGCTTCAGATCCCGAAACACCACCGGTGGCTGCTGACGATGGAGGTAGCCCAGCACAGAGCAAAGCTGGCGGGCATAATCGATGGCTTCGGCTTGGGGCAGGGGCCCGCCGGTACGGCGCAAAAGATCGCGCAACGTTTCGCCCGGCACATACTCCATTACGAGGTACCAATCGGTGCCCTCGCTGAAATAATCCCAGATGGCGGTTAGGCCGGGATGCCGCAGCCGCGCCAGCGTGAGCGCCTCACTTTGAAAAAGCTGGGCAGCCTCGGCTGCTTCATGCGGCGGCAAACGCTGGGTGGAGCAGACCTTGATCGCAACCGCGCGATGCAACCGCTCATCGGTTGCAAGGTACACCGCTCCGAAGCCGCCGCTGCCAAGCAGCCGGCCCATGCGATAGCGCCCAGCGAGTAGCGGGTCAACTTGTGTCATCATGCCTGAGTCCAGCCCATTGCTTTGTGTCTAGAGTACCAAAATATTCGGCGGCGTGATCCGTCAAAGGCTGTATTTATCAACATAAGACGTTGTGAATGCGCAAATGGTTCCCAAAATCAGGCCAATTGTCCTGTTTGTCTTTAAGTTCGGCAGTCGCTGTGTAATACGGCTTGGTTTCGCCGGTGTCCTATAGTCTAGCGATCACGGCGCCGTTCAAGGGTTGCATGGAGGCACGTTCAGTTGCACGGGATGGTTTAGTTGTTTAGGGTTTGAGGACGAACGGAACAAGCGGAATGCTGCAACGTTAAGCGGTGCCGATACGTACAATTGTAGGTAGAATGGTGCAGGTCAAAGTCAGTGTGCTATGATAAGCGCCTATGCGGTAAAACGTGCGGAACGGTGGCAGGAGGGGTGTGTGGTCGATCAACTGCCGGTCGGGACGGTCGTGCAAGGGCAGCAGGATCAGTATGAGGTGCTGAGCACTGTGGGCCGCGGCGGTATGGGCGTCGTGTATCGTGTGCGTCGGCGCAGCGATGGCTCGACGTGGGCGCTGAAAGAGCAGCGGCCGTCCGAACCGCTCAAGCCCGATGAGCAGGCTGAGCATCGGCAGCTGTTTGCACAAGAAGCCAAGCTCGTGCTCAGCATCAACCATCCCAATGCTGTGCGTGGCCTGGAGCTCTTTGAGTGGCGGGGTCGCCAATACTTTGTGATGGAATTTGTGAATGGCGAAACGCTGGAAAAGCGGCTGCGCGAGGCCAACGCGCCCGCCTTCGAGCAGGATGCCCTGCGCTGGACGATCCAGATGGCGCGGGTGTTACATTATCTCCATAGTCAAAATCCACCCATCATCTACCGTGACCTCAAGCCGGCCAACGTTATTTTGGGACCGGATGGCACCCTCAAATTCATCGATTTCGGCGTAGCCCGCACACACAAGGCGGGTAAGGCGAAGGATACGGTCGCGATCGGTACGTTTGGGTATGCGCCGCCTGAGCAGTATGGCAAGGGCCAGACCGACGCGCGCTCCGATATTTATACGCTCGGCGCGACGCTGTACCACCTGCTGTCTAACCTCCCGCCGCGGCCGCTGTACACGCCCAAGCCAGGCGAAATTCGGGCGCTGAATCCATCGGTGCAGCGGCAAACCGAACAGGTTGTGATCCAGGCAATGCAGCAGGATCGTAATGCCCGTTTTGCATCAGCCATGGCGATGGAGCAGGCGATGCAGGGGTGCCTGAAACAGCCGATGCCCCAGACCACACCCGCAGTTGTGCCCCAACCGCAGTCCGTGGCCATCGACGCGACGCAGCGCACGACCGGTCCCGTTGTTCCGCCGCGTGCGCGCGCACGGCAACAGCCTGCCGTGGGTCCGACCGTGCGTAATGTTGGCTCGCCGCCCGTCGTTCAACCCGCCGCGCCAGCTGCTGATCCGCTTACGCGCTTTTGTCCAAACTGCGGCCGGGGCAACAAGTCCGCCGCTCGCTTTTGCGCTGCCTGTGGCACAAATTTGCCTGCACAGCCCGTGGCTCAGCCGGCCGCACCCGCGGCACGGCCAGTTCGCCCTGCTTCGGCTCCCATTCAGCCGCCCGTCGCGCTGCCGCCGGCGCGTTTTGTGGTCACCACACCGCGCGGCACCTGGGAGTATCCGTTGCTCACCCTGCCTTGCCGCATCGGCCGGCGTGATCCATCGCAAAATCACTACCCGGAGCTAGATCTGGCTGACTATGACCGGGGCCATGCGTCGCGTCGGCATGCCGTGGTGGAGCGCCGGGGTGATCAGTATGTGGTGACCGATGTTGGCAGTGTGAATGGCACGATCCTGAATGGAAGCACGTTGCCGCCACATCGCCCGCATCCGCTGCGCGCGCATGATCGGATCCGCATTGGCGACGTGGAAATGCGCTTTGAGTGGGTCTAGTGAAGCTGTGACCAAGTCGCACTGCCGGGGGTAGCCAGCAGCGTTCTAGGTTAGATCTGGCGCTCGCCAATATCGCTCAAAATCGTCTCAACAATATCCAACGCGGCGCGGGGCCGAGCAGCGCGGCTGGCACTGTTGCTCATATCTTGGAGCCGTTCGGGATCAGCCAGCAGTTGTGTAACGGCGAAGGGCACATGCTGTGGCAGCCGAATACTGATCGCGGCTCCCACGCCGGCCAGATAATCGGCATTGCTTTCTTCTTGTCCGGGGATCGGGTCAATAATAATCATTGGCCGTCCGCGCGCCAAGACCTCCGAAATCGTCAAGCCGCCCGCCTTGGTGATCACGATGTCCGAGGCCACCACCAGATCGTCCACGTAATCGATAAAGCCCAATTTGTGCAGCTCGACCGCGCCGCTGCTTTCAAGATCGCTGATTTCGGCCAGCAGCGAACGGTTGCGGCCGGCAACCACCACCAGTGTTGCCGCGACATTTTGTTGCACCAGCCCTTCCGCGATCACGCGCACGCGATTAGGCTCTAGCCCACCGCCAAACAACGTAATCATCGGCTTGTCGTGGGCAATGCCGTGCGCTTGGCGCTGCTGCTCGCGGGTTTTGGCTGTGGTGACACGCGGATCGACCGGGATGCCGTTGCACATAATTGTCCCGGCCGCGACGCCCCGCTCGACCAATTGCCGGCGAGTCTCCTCGGTCGCCACAAAATAGCGGTCAACATCGCGATAGGCCCAGAACGCATGGGCGGCATAATCGGTGACAACACAATAGAGCGGCTGATTGAGGCGGGAACGGCCTTTGCGCAGCGCTAAAACCTCCACGGGCAAGAAGTGCGTACACACAATGACCTGGGGCGCGTAGTCCCGCAGCAGCTTGCGCAGGCCCCAGGCCCAGATCGCGTCGACGAGGGTGCGCAGCTCGGTCGCAAAACGAAAAAAATCACGGTCGGTCTGCTCATACACATAGCCCCACAGCGCCGGCAGCTTATCGGTCAGCCGCAGATATGAATGGGCATAGGCTTCGCGGAAAAGCGGATTGGTGTAATTCAGTACGTCTTCCACGCGGACCTGGCCGGGCGATCGACGGCTAAACGCATCTGCCAGTGCATCGGCGGCGCGGCGGTGTCCAGCACCGACGGAGGCATGAAGAATGAGTACCCGGGCCATATGTTTCCCTGTGGCAACAGCCTGTTCATGGTTGCATTGAGCTCCCAAGTGTACCATGCCACGGCCACGTTCTTGCACCAGCAATGGGGCTACCCGGCCGCTCCAGGTTTGCCCCGCCTATAGGCCACTGCTATAATATGCCCGTTTATTGGAGGAAGCTGTTGAATCGACTCTTTCGCGCATTAATGTTTTTGGTGATCATTGGCGGCATCCTGGTTGGCGTCGGCAGCGAGCTGCTGCGCAACGAAATAACGCGCACGGCCGACGAATCCAGTGACGAGCCGGTGACGTTTGTGATCGAGCCTGGCCAAAGTGTGACCGATATTGCTCAGAATTTGAAGAAAGAAGAGCTCATCAGTCAGCCGTTGCTGTTTCGTTTTTTGGTGTCGCGCCAGGGCGCTGCCCAGAATCTGCAAGCAGGTGAGTATCAGCTCTCGAAGAACATGACGATGAGCGAAATGATCTCCGCCCTACAATCTGCGCCCACGGTTGAAGAAAAAGAGTTTGAAATTATTCCGGGCTGGCGAATGGAAGAAGTTGCCGAGATGCTGGTGCGCGAAGGACTTGCCCCAAGCACCGACGCATTCCTCGAAGTTGCCCGGGATGCCACGCCCTTTAAAGAAAATTACGCACTGCTGGAGTCGATTCCTGAAGGTCAAGGGCTGGAAGGCTACTTGTTTCCCGACCGCTACCGCATCGAGGCGACGGCAACGGTCACCGAAGTGATCGACAAGGTGCTGACCGATGGCTTTGTGCCGCGCTTCGCCGAATTCGAAAACGAGATTACGGCGGAAGCGCCGGAGGGTGGCCCACCCACCGTGCACCAGATCGTCACCATGGCCTCGGTAGTGCAGCGCGAGGCCGCCAACGACGATGAAATGCCGCACCTGGCGTACATTTTCTGGAATCGGCTCAAGCCCGAGAACGACCCCGAGGTCAATCGGCGGCTGCAATCCGACCCGACGCTGCAGTATGCCTTGGGCAAGCCCGGCGATTGGTGGCCCACTTTGGATCAGCTGCCACTTGAGGAAATCAACAACAATTCCAGCCCGTATAACACGCGAAACGTCCAGGGCTTGCCACCAGGACCTATTGCTAATTCTAGCGCCTTCGCGCTACGCTCAGCTGCTCGACCGGGCCCAGCCCGTCCTGATGGCTCGGATGGCGCCAACGACCTGTACTTTGTGGCAAAATGTGGCGAGAAAGCGCACGAGTTCGCCGCAACGCTCGCTGAGTTTGAGCAGCTCGACGGCTCGGATGGCGCGTGCGACGGACAGTGATCCGAGGACGTAAACGTTTTACCGCAATAGCTTGAAACTGTTGCTTGAACTGGTTGCAGCAATGTTCGGTTCGCTCATCGGCTTCAGGGCTTGTCATAACCCTAAACGACTCGGGCTTCGGTAGCGCCTGAGTCGTTTTGGTATCCGGCCCATGGCGTATGTTCCGGTTCCAAGGGTTAGACAGGCGCGGACTTGAGCTTAGCACAGGTAGCCTGGCATTCGTGCTTATACGGTGAGCTAGCCTGCGCTATGGGGACTACTCCCTCATAGCGCCGTTGTCCTCTTTCTATTCGAAGGGTTCTTTGGCATGATCGCATCGGTTGGGTTGATTGGGGATCCGGTTAAGCATAGTGTCTCGCCCGCGTTTCAAACGGCGGCCTTTCGGCACCACGGTTTGACCGACACATACATGCTGTGGCCAACTTCAACTCAGGAGCTCACTACACGGGTGGCTGGTCTGCGGGCAGACGGCATGCGCGGCGCAAACGTGACGCTGCCTTATAAAACGGCGGTGGTGCCGCTGCTGGACGAGCTGGACGGCATTGCGACGGCCGTGAGCGCCGTTAACACCATTGTGCGTCGTGCTGATGGCTCACTGTATGGTCTCAACACCGATGTGTTAGGGTTTATTCAAGCCCTGCGCGCTGCTGGTGGCGAGCCACGGGAAGCTGATTGTGTGCTGCTGGGCGCAGGCGGCTCAGCGCGGGCGGTAGCGTATGGGCTGGTTATGGCCGGTGCGCGGTCGATCACGGTGGTCAATCGAACTCCCGAGCGAGCGGAGGCGATGTTGGCCGATGTGCTCGCGGCGACGGAGTTCGATCCGCAGCTGCAGGTGCTGGCATCGGACGCGCCGGAGGTTGCCCAAGCTGTGGCGGGTGCTCAACTGTTGATCAATGCCACGTCGGTTGGGTTGGATGGTCGTTCGTCGCCGCTTGAGGCCGAGCGCATCGCCCCGCATCTGCTGGTCGTCGACTTAATTTATCGCAACACGCCGTTTCTGCAAGCTGCCCGGCAACGCGGAGCAAGGACTCAAAACGGCTTGGAAATGCTGGTACAGCAAGGCGCGCTCGCTTTCGAGGCCTGGACCGGCCTCACGGCCCCGATTGCGGTGATGCGCGCTGCTGCCCAACAAGCATTAGAGGAACAAACGTGATCGGACTTGTGCTTCTGCTGGGCGCGGTACTTGGGACGGCCCTCAATCTGCTGATTGCGGCACAGCTGCGCGGGGATCTTCCGCAGCCCGAAGGCGGATCGCCGCTGCGCTGGGTGCCGCTTGTCGGTTCCCTTGCGCGCCGGGCCTGGGTTGGGCTTGCGGTGGAACTTGCGACAATCGGCATGGCGGTCGTGCTGTGGCAGCAGCATGGTTGGACGCCGCGTTTCTGGTTATTGCTTGCCGCCTCGTTGGTGCTGATCGATACGGCGGCCATCGATTGGCAAGTTAAGCTGATCGATACGCTGATCATGGTTGCGGCGACGGTTGGCGCCGTCGCCTTTGCTCCCATGATTGTGGGCTCGTGGACACGCTCGCTCCAAGGCTTGTTGGCGGCTGGCCTCGTGTTTGTGCTGTTTTTTGTGATCGCCAAAATGCTGTATCCGCACCAGCAGGCGCCCTTTGGTCTCGGCGACGTGTACCTCGGTATGTTTATCGGCGCCCTGGTCGGCTTTTACAATGTCGGCCCGGCCTTGTTTTACGGCATGATGCTGGCAGGCCTGGCCTCGATTGGCATGATCGTGGTGCTTGGCTTCGCCAGGGCCCGGCATATCCCAATCTCATACGGCTCGTTTTTGTGCCTGGGTGTGCTGCTGTATCTTGTGGTCTCACCATTGTAAAGCAGAGCCGCCCCAAAACACGGCCTACCCCTACACCTAGCTCCGGGGCTGCTTGCGCTGCTCCCATTTTTCCAGGCAAACCGGGAAATGCTCGGCAATAATGTCACGGACCGCAATGCCATACTGCTGCGTTTCCCACTGGGCATCCGGCTTGGTTCGCAAATCTACGACGTGCAAAAACGCCTGCAGGCTGCCCGTCCAGATCCATTGGGTGTAGATGCTTTGCGGCAGCACCACCCGTGCCTGCTCTTTAGCGACACCCAGCTCGCGTAGCTGCTGATACGCAGCGTACGTGGCTTCCAGACCTTGGCGATAGGCATCCGCGGCGGTAGCCTGATCGTTCAGCGGGCCCGCGCTGCCCTGCTTATTGCTCGCCGACTGCGCGCGCCATGTCGTCGGAACGTAGAATTCGTCTTGCAATTCGACGTAGCGACCGGATGCCTCGTTCCAGCCGCTATCCTTAACGCCGCCACCGAAGCCACTAAAACGATCTTCAAGGTCAAATTCGGGCGTGATCCCTACTATATGTTTCCCGTGTGTGTTGCGGCATGACCGCTTCCGCCATGCCTCTTACGGTTTCCCGTAAGACCAGACTATATCATCATCTCCAAGAGATGCCGCGCGCTTCGAGTCCGCTTGGACCCTACTCCCTGTCGGGATAGTCGTTGCACCTTCCGCTCATACCGAGCGGCTTGGCTCAGGATTGCCCTCGACTTTACGCTAGGGGATTCCCTGAGTTCACGCGGTTCTTCACCTAGATGTCGCCATCTAGGGCTGCTATCTCGTAGTGTCCAGTATTCTGGTCGAATTGGATGATGCCCTGCTGGTACAGGTCAAACGCGATCCGCTCTAAGCGGTTATGAATTTCACGGTGGTGCGACATATCTCGACACACAAACAGGTTTTCGGGTAGGTTGTTCGTCTTGTTGCCATCAATGTGATAAACCAACTCGCGCTCTGTGAGTGGTCGTCCCAGCGTCTGCTCTGCTACCATCCGATGTTTGAGCAGATACTTGTCCTTTCGACCATTCTCACGCCCGACATACACCATCACATACCCAAACCTGTTTATATACTCCGATCCCAGCTTCTTTGGCTCAAATCGCTTCCCAGCATTCCATGACGGCCTGCCGAGCTTGGATTGTCCATTTCGCCGGTTACTGCATGCACGACACGGATGTTCATGTTTTGCCAGAACATGTGTATTCCGGCGAACCGTCCGCTCGTTCCCGCAGTCTTCGCACTTAACGACAATGAATCCTTTGCGTTGTCCCTTTGTGACAATCATTCAAACCGTCCGTAGCTCATATATTCTTTATGAGCTACTAAGTACCATAACTGTCAAGCTACAAACAACAGTTGGCGGGCAACGAAGAGCGGTGCCTTGAAGCGGAACATCAGCATGGCATGACGGAACGGGCTGGTATGCTCGTGCTCGGCCAAATACCGGATGAGCTTAGCCTCGCGCTCGCTCATCTCCGTCGTGCCCTTAAGGAAACTGACCCGTGCTGACTCGACGGTTGTCAGATCGGTGCCCATTTTGTCTAGCAACTCTACTGTACCGTGATCCAGGACCTCAAGCTTCATTGCGGCTCCTTTCTAAGTTAAGTAGGCCTCATCATAGCACGGGTCATCGTGCGTGTTGCCCTGCCTGTATGACACAATCGTGAAAGATTAAGTGCAACTTGGTGGAGCAGTCAATTTTACTCAAAAATTTACCGATCCGGTGATCAT
>JADDQF010000013.1:6115-17313 GCA_016781505.1 bacterium | reverse complement strand
ACCAATCCCCGACTCAGCATAACCCAACGAAACCCGACATATATCTTCCACTTCGTTAGTCCAACACCGACGGGAGGAGTAGCTTTACGCCCTGTAAGGCTGCCCCTCCCGCTCGTTGGCCGAGGAGGTCGTCGAGCAACCGTGGAAGGTGCCAGCCTAAGACAGACCTAACCGTAAAAATGGCTGTCCTGTCTAGCAGAACGCGCAATGATGCGCTAACAGCCCTTGACGCATCTCACGTCCATTAAATGCGTCAAGGGCCGGCGGTGATCCTGTTCTACTTGCCGCCAGCAAGTCCCAGCCGAACGCCATTCGGATCGGTGAAGAGCGCCACATAATGGTCCTCACCGGCCCGCGTCTTCCCTAGCAAGATTGTCCCACCACAGGCTGCGATGCGCTGCAGATCCGCTTCAATATCCTCACTCGGGAAGTACAACACAACATCGCCGACGCGCAGGACCTCGACAATAGCCTGCAGTCCATGCTGTACGTCAGGAAACCCGCCACCCACATTCTCGGCTGAGAACCAGCTGTAGTTGGGCTCGTGTCGCGTGTCCCATCCGAACAAGGTCGCGTAGAACTCGGCTGTCGCGGTGCGATTGGCCGTAGGAATGTCGATGTGCATAACCGGTCGCCGGGTCATACCGTTTCCTTTCCTGAACATAAATACAGTATCGGCCAGTCAATATGTCCTGATGGTACGCGTGACGTATGACACCTACGGTCACAATGTTGCACCAGCACCCACTGTACGACAGGCCATTGTTCGTACGGGAAGCGCAGACAGCCAAGCAGGCTGTGCCTACTCGCACAGGCTGTGGAAGAGCAAGTTTGTGGCACAGCCGTTGCATACCGCAGCTATTGCTGTGAGCGTCAAGTTTGCTGGGGATAATTCAACGTGCGACGACTGCTGCGAATCAGCCTAGGGCTCGGCGTGTTGGGTGCAGCTGCTTTCGTTGGCCTGTCACTTTGGGCACGCGCGGCGCCACGACCCACAAACCTGGGCCGCGCCAATGGTCACCTCCTACCTTGCCCGCCGACGCCCAACTGTGTCGCCACGGAGCAAGCCGGCTCGACGCAGCTCATGCCGCCGTTGGCATATACTGGTACCGAGGCAGAAGCCAAGGCCCGGCTGATCGAGATTGTGCGTGGGCTACCCCGTACTACCTTGATCGCAGACCAGGACGCGTACCTAGCAGCCGAAGCTCGCACACCCGGCATTGGTTTTATAGATGATGTTGAATTTCGCTTTGACGACAATGCCAAGGTCATTCATTTCCGCTCGGCATCGCGGCTTGGCCGTCACGATCTTGGCGTGAACCGCGCCCGTATGGCAACCCTCACGCAAGCCTGGAACAGCAACGCTGGGGATCGCTAAAATCGGTAGCGCCCGCCGAAAGCTTGGTTACGGCCCTTGAAACATCTGGCCAACCGGCACCAATACGGACAATCGCAATTTATGTAGCTGCCGCTTTGCGCAGCACAAAAACTGCGGTGGTGAAGGATGGCACCTTAAAAATACCTTGCCCAGCCTCAAACACGGCACTGCTGGCAATCGAGCCTGAAACGTGTGCCGGATGCAGCTCGAACGCGGCCCCGATACAGGAGCGCTCATGAAACCATTGTTTGTGCAGCGTGGCGTTGAAGAGCACCACAATGTGCGCGAACCTGTCGTCCACCACATTCGGACCAGCATCGGCAAGATGCATCACGATCAGTCCCGGAATCTGTTCGGAGCCAGTGTTCAGGAAGCGCACCTTGGCTTGGATCTCGGCCGCCGTTTCAAGTCGAAATAGCTTGGAGCTTTTGCGGATGCGGAGCATTTCCTTGAAGTGCGCCGCCGTGCGCTCGATGTCAGCCCGGCCTGGCTTGAGCGCTGGGTTGCCCAGCAGCGGCCGCATCGCGTGCCAGTGATGATGGTTGTCGCCCGGCGGCAGCCCAATGCCCCAATTGTTGGTCTCGTAGGTCCAGTCCAGCTTGTTGAACCAATCACCGGAGTCGTAGCTGTTGCGGTCGAGCGACTTGGAGCGCAGCAGATCCTGCCCGGCGTGGAAGAAGGGCACGCCCTGTGCAAGACACACCAGGCTATTGCCCAGCATTTGCATCCGCGTCCGCAGCTCAACTGAGGCCCAGCTCGGTGCCTTTAGCTGAATCGCGTCCCAGAACGTTTCGTTGTCATGGGCTTCGATATAATTGATAACTTCCTGGGGGTCGGCTACGTAACCGGCCGGCTGGCCGTTGTAGCCTACTTCGTGGCCGCGCACCCGGCGACCGGACGAATCGGTGAGCTCGTAGTCGCGCAGCGTACCGGCGAGGGCAACCCGAATCTGATCCATCAGCACCAGCAGACGGCCTCGTTGGTATTCATGCGTGTTTTGCCCGCTATCGTTGGGCGCCGTATACAGACCCGTCGCAAAGCCTTGCTCATGCAGACCGCTAAACGCGCTCCCGCCCCGCACCGCATCCCGCAGCCGGTCGCTAAAGGTACCGATGCCGGTGCCGGCCATGTTCAGCTGGGCGGCGTTCTCGCCGCGCGCGCCGTATGCGACCTCGCCAAAGTTCCAGCCCTCGCCGTACAGGTAGATTTTGGACCCATCGACACCGTGTTCAGCCGGCGTTAGTGTGGCTAGGCTATCGCGCGCCTTGAGCATGTTCGCCAACATGTGATGACCCATCAGGTCGAACCGGAAGCCGTCCACCTTGTAGGCGGTCGCCCAGGTGCGCAGCGAGTCGATCATCAGCTTTTCCATCATGTGGTGCTCGGTGGCCGTGTTGTCGCAGCAGGTGCTGCGCTCGACCACACCCTCGCCGTTGAGGCGGTGATAATAGCCCGGCACGAGCTTGTCCAGCACGGACTTGGGATGCTGACCGCTGGCGTACGTATGGTTATACACAACATCCATTACCACGCGGAGCCCCGCATCGTTGAGCGCCTGAACCATCTCCCGAAACTCGCGAATGCGCGCCGAACCATTTGGATCGGTAGCGTAGCTCCCCTCCGGCGTCGTATAGTGGTACGGATCGTAGCCCCAGTTAAAGCCGTCCTGCTGGCGCACCGCCATGATCGCCGCCTGTTGCTGGTCCGAGTCGGGCGGATAGCTTGCTAAACGGGCAGGATCAGGCTCGACCCGAGCAAGCGGATTTTCGTCGATGCTCGCGATGTCGAAGACCGGCAGCAGATGAATATGCGTCAGCCCAGCCTCTGCAAGACCCCGTAAATGGCGCATGCCGTTGGAATCATGGGCGGTAAAGGCGCGATACGTGCCCCGCAGCTCAGGTGCAACGGTTTGATCGCTGATGCTGAAATCGCGCACATGCATCTCGTACAGCACAATATCTTCAGGTGCCCATAGCGGCGGCTTGTGCAGCGCTTGCCAGCCCGCAGGCATCAGCGCCGGATCGGCGAGATCGACAATTTGGCTGCGCGTGCTGTTGGTTGACAAACAGATCGAATACGGGTCAGTCACTAGATTCCGCTCGATCTTGCCGGTCGTCGGTGCAAAGACCGTAGCCTCATACAGATAAAAGTAGCTGGTCCATTCGCGCGTACCCGTTACGCTCCACACGCCGGTCGTCGGGTCCCAACTCATCGGCACGGGCGTACCCGTTGTCGCAGGCTTGGCATCCGGGTATAAGCGAAGGGTTACAGATTGGGCCGTAGGCGCCCATACCCGCACTGTCGGAACGCCGTCCGCGTATAACACACCTAAGTCCCCGTCGTAGGCGAACAGATCGTCGAGCACACCCGGAATTTGCAGGCCCGTTACGCCGACCAGCTGTCCCTGCCCGTTTCGTGCAGTCACCACCAGCTGGCCTTTCAGCGCCTCTGCCACCTGCGGCATGTGGTCGGGATCTAGCTTGAATGCAGCATGTCCACGCAGATGCGGAAACTTTCCAAGCACCTGCGCGGCACCCGCGGGGTGGAAATGCAGTGGAATTTGCTTGCCGCCAATAACCTGATCAGCTTGAAGATGAAGATCGGCTGCGAGGTCATAGTGCAGCGTGTACACGCCATCGGCAAACACGGCAGTGGGCCACAAAATCGTATCCCGGGTTACCCAGTGCGCACAAGCTGAGCGGATATGCTCCCGCAGTAGGCTGCCGTTTAGCGCTGTCAAGTCCGCGTCGTAGCCACCATTCACCTTGGATTCCTCCACTGCCATGTAGATGTTTGCCGCATTCTACGCGTAAATGCAGCCATGCTCAAACCAACCGTCTGCCCATAAAGATCCGGTATGGATGTGAGGCGTGGCACGCCAGGCATCATGATAGACGGAGCACGATAAGGCAAGGGAAACAAAGCCCTTGCAGACTGAGCCCACGACTGATATATTGATGGAGGAAGATGACTCCACCCAATCGATACTCTGCGAAATCCTAAAGGCCGAGGGCTACCGCGTGTAGCAGGCGTTGTGGCCCGGCCCTGTGTGATTATCTCTGCCATGCGGCTGCCTCACCCTGTTTAGTAGACCTTGAACCATCTCTGAGTGAGAATTTCGAGCGCACAATGCCGAGTGACTGGATCGGAATGCCCGTCATGTACTCTCGGCCCTGAGCGACCACCTTAAAAACTGCCGCGCGAGCCGGTCGGTCGGCGGTAACTATCGAACAAACCGATCATTTGGAGCCGGCTTACGGCAGCAGTTAGCCAATGCTGTAGGCCATCGAAGCGAGCACGTAGATCAGCGTGGGGCCACGGTCCAAGCGTGTCCCTTTACAAAACAGGCTGACGGTCCTAACCAGAATGTACAAGAATGACTAGCTGCTCTTGGCACTGATCTAATTGAAGTTGGTGCTGGTGACCGGTACACTGGACCTGGCCGTTCGAGTAAGGCACAGCGAATTCAATTACCCGGCCCTACCCGCCAGCGCATTACTCGCTGATACTCGTTAGGCAGCACAGGGGCTGCCAAGAGGAGGTTTTTCGTGTCTACACGTCTCCCGAATGTGTTGATGCACACACCATTTCGACCACGGCTACAACATATATTTGTGTCGTTGGCCCTGGTTATGCTCACCGCCATGCTTCTGCACTGGCGCAACGCAGCATATTGGCTCGACATCGACCGGATCCTCTCGCCGACTACCGAACGCTGGATTCACGTCAGTATCGATATCAGTATCGGCCTTAGTTACTTGGCGATTTCAGCATCGCTCGTCTATTTGGTCTACCGTGCAAGAGAAGCTATTCCGTACCACCACGTCTTTCTGGCCTTCGGCACCTTCATTCTGAGCTGCGGTCTAGGACATTTCGCGCATGTGTGGACGGTGTTCCATCCTCGCTCCCATGTGGAAGGCTATATCGGAGTTTTGACAGCGCTGTCCTCGATCGCCACTGCCGCCGTTCTCCCACCACTCATTCCAAAAATTTTGCAGATGATTGACAGTGCGCAGGTCTCAGAGCAGCGGAAAACAATGATTCAGCAGCAGAACGAATTCTTTACGGTTGTTGCGCATGAGCTCAAAACACCACTAACAGCCGTGCTCGGGTATGGAGAACTGCTCAAGCGGCGGATCGCGAAAGACGGAGCGGCAAGTAGCTCGATTACAGAACCGGTCACGATCATGAACGAGCAGACACAGCGTTTGGCACGCCTGATCGATTCGCTCCTCGATCTATCCCGGATGCAACGTGGGAAGTATGCCGTTCAGCGGGAGCCGCTTGATCTTAATCGGCTTGTAACGGAAGCAGTACACCGTTTCCAGATAACCCTAACGGATGCGCATACGCTTCAACTTAGCTGCCCTCCTGCCCAACTGTGGCTCAGCGGTGACGATCTTGCGTTGGAGCAGGTATTGCTCAATCTGTTGCATAACGCCGTCAAGTATAGTCCGTCAGGTGGACAGATCACGGTTGCCGTGGAACCGATCGGTGAGGCCATTCATGTGCGCGTTACGGATCAGGGGATCGGCATTCCAGCAGCGGATCAAGGATCGCTGTGCGAGCAGTTTTACCGCGGCCGGAATATCGACAGCATGAAGATGAGCGGATTCGGCGTCGGACTTTACGTTGCGAGCCAAATCCTGCACTGCCATGATGGACGTTTACAGGTTGAAAGCACCGAAGGCGTGGGCTCAACCTTTACGGTGATCCTGCCACGGCTGCTCGACGTTGGCGACAGCAATCCGGTGCTTGCAGGGAGCATGGAGGTTGCAGAACAAACCATGGACGAGGGTAGTGCTCGGCGTCAGGAACAATGCGGCCTTCCACTTGCCGAGGAATGAAATAGATACGGCTCGCTCGCGTTCGGGCACAATAGGCTGCTAAGCATTAGGGCTCCTGGTCCAACTGCCCCTTGAACCGATACATGTTCGCTCACCAGCCGCAGTTACCATCACTGTGTAACCCTTGTCGCTCGGCTTGCCCGTTGCCAAACATTCGATCATGTGCCATCTAGAAACCAACCTCAGCTACCCACGCCGCCATCATCCGAATCCTCGATTGTTGGCGCTTACTGCTCATGCTAAGCATCAACCCCGTTGATGACCTCTGTGATCTCCACCACACACGGCACCTCGTACTTGGCGAGGTGCCGAAGCGTCGTCCTGATCCGCCCGTTTTGGCACGTACTGCAGTAGGTGTTCATGGAACGTAGCGCTAAGCAGCCGTTCCAAAGCTTGTGCTATGCTGAAAGACACGGGGCCGCGGTTAATTAACGACTTTGTTTTCCTTTCCGTCAGGCAGTTTTTCCGTGCACGATACGGCTCGACAATGGAGCACGGAGCATAACACCTCGTGGCGAGATGGAACTGCGCAGAGCGACGACTGTTGTGGGCATACGATCTGCGAAACGAAATTCCAGGTCATTCACAGGCCATTCGACCTTTAGCTTAGATGGATGAAACTATGGAACTAGGCGTCTACACGTTTGCCGAGACGACCCGCGATCCCAGTACCGGGCACACCATCACCTCCGCCCAGCGACTGCAGGATTTGATGGAGGAGATCGAGCTAGCCGACCAGGTCGGTCTTGATGTCTTTGGCGTGGGTGAACACCACCGGCCCGACTTCGCTGTATCAGCGCCAGCGGTCGTGCTCGCTGCCGCAGCCGTACGGACCAAGCGCATTCGGCTCACCAGCGCCGTTACAGTGCTGAGCTCGGACGATCCGGTGCGGGTCTTTCAGGACTTTGCCACTGTGGACCTGCTATCCATGGGACGAGCCGAGATCATGGCCGGCCGCGGGTCGTTTATCGAGTCTTTCCCCCTCTTCGGCTACGATCTCCACGATTACGACGAGCTGTTCGCCGAAAAGCTCGACCTGCTGCTGCAGATCCGGGACAACGAGCGCGTTACCTGGACCGGCCAACACCGTGCGCCGCTTAACAACCTGGGCGTGTATCCGCGCCCGCTGCAGAACCCGTTGCCGGTCTGGATTGCGGTCGGCGGTACCCCTGAATCGGCCGTACGCGCGGGCACACTCGGACTGCCGCTCGCCTTGGCAATCATTGGTGGCCTCCCGGAGCGCTTTGTGCCACTGGTGACGCTGTACCGCGATGCCGCGCGTCGCGCCGGACACGATCCGGCACAGCTTCCGGTGAGCATCAACTCCCACGCGTTTGTGGCCCTCAGCTCGCAGCAGGCAGCCGACGACTTTTTCCCGCCCTACGCCGAGGTCATGACCAAAATCGGCCGCGAGCGTGGGTGGTCGCCGATGAGCCGGCCGCAGTTTGAAGCACTGCGCTCGCCGCGCGGAGCGTTAGCGGTCGGCAGCCCCCAGGAGGTTATCGAGAAAATCTTGTTCCAGCACGAGTTGTTCGGCCATCAGCGCTACCTCGCCCAGCTCAGCGTCGGTACAATGCCGCACGCCAAGATCATGCGCGCCATCGAGCTGTTTGGCACTGAGATCGCTCCCGTGGTGCGCCGCGAAGTCCAACGCCGGACAGTCGTCAGCACAGCGCAGGACACCGCCGCGAGCTAGAGGCAGCATGATCATTCAGCTCCCAGATTCAATAAGCTCGGCTGCCACTACGAGTGGTACGGCAATGCCCACCAACAAAGCAAGCTTTATTTTGCATGAAAGCGCTTGCGAGTATGAGTGGTACGACAGCGAGAGAAGTGCATGGGCCAAGCCAGCATGTATATTAGCGCTGTGACGCATAGTTAGCCTCCGCTGGTGCGTCACGCCGTGTACATTCTTCCACGGGAGACAAACACTATGGCCGACCAACCAAGCTTTGGGCTATCCCACATTGGGCAAATCACCATCCGGGTACACGACATCGACCGGGCTGTAGCATGTTATCGCGATCAGCTCTGGATGCAGTTCTTATTTTCGTTCCCGGGCACTGCATTTTTTCAGTGCGGCGCTGTGCGGTTGATGCTGAGCAAGCCCGAAAAAGGCGAGTTCGATCATCCCAGCTCGATTATCTATTTCACCGTGGACGACCTCAACGCGGCCTATGAGCGCTTAAAGGCGCGGGGCGTCCACTTTGAAGACGAGCCGCACCTGATCGCCAACATGGAGCCATAACGGCTAGATATAGCCGAATGAGCCCATCAGCCAGGCGGCGACCCAGCCGAAGATCAGCAGGCTGCCAAAGCGCATATGCAGCTTGGCGGTTTGCCGCAAAACGGGCTGCAGAGCGTGCGGCTCGGTCTCAACCGCGACGATGCGCATCAACCGCACAGCGGCCGGCAGCGTTACCAATGTGATCAACGTCAGCCAGGGCATCACGCCCAGCGCCACAGTCACGATCAGCGACACATACGTGCCACCCACCAACACATAATATTCGATGTTGGCGCCGGACCGACCCAACAGCGTCGCGAGCGTGCGCTTACCGAATTGACGGTCGATATCCAGATCCCGCAGGTTGTTGGCGTGCAGGATCGCCGCAACCAAGAAGCCAACCGGCAGCGAAGCCAGCACAACCGGCAGCGTGATCGTTTCGGCCTGCACATAGTACGAGCCGATCACGATCACTGGGCCCATAAAGATAAACACAGCCAGCTCGCCCAGCCCGACATAGGCGAGCGCGAACGGTCCCGCGGTATAAAAGAACCCGGTCGCCACGCTGAAGACCCCAAGCCAGAAAATAAAAGGCCCGGTCACGCTTACCAGATACAGACCAATGCCCGAGCCTACGGCGAATGCCAGCAGGCCGGCCAGCAGCACTTGCCAGGCAGCCAGCTCACCCCGTTGAATCGCACCGCCGATCCCGAAAACCTGCACCTTGTCGATGCCTTTGCGGTCGTCGTAATACTCGTTGATCAGATTGGTACCCAGCTGGATCGCGACCGAGCCGATCATGGTCAGCAGCAGCAGCCACCAGTTGATGGCGCCATCGTAGGCTGCAATGCTGGCGCCCAACAAGACCGGAATCATGGCTGCGGTGTAGCTCCACGGCCGGATCGTGGTCCACCAGATACGCACATGCTCACGCACACGCCGCTCCTTGATGCGCACGCTGGATGCCTGCCACGGCACCAGCACATATTCGAGTTCGTCAAGACCCACCGTAATCAACCAGCCTACCAGGGCCACCACCACCAGCCCCGCGATCATGCGGTCGATGGCATACAGCTCGTATGCTTGCCAGATCAGCCAACCGATCCCGGAGTCAGCCCCCACAAATTCCACGCCAACGATCAGCGTCAGCGCAAAGCCCATCCCCAGCTTGATGCTGTTCATGATGCCGGGCAAGCTGCCGGGCAGCGCGACCGTCCAGAAAAGATCGCGGCGCCGCGCACCAAAGCTGCGGGCGACCTCAAAGTACCGGGGATCGACCTGCAGCACACTCGCGGCGACGTTCAACACAACCAGAAAGAAGACGCTGACGGCAATCGTGGCGATCTTGCTGGTTTCGCCGAGACCCAAGGTAACGATAATCAAGGGCAGCAGCGCAATCTTGGGTATCGGATAGATCGCGGCTGCCAGCGGCTGCACCAGCGCCCGTACCACCGGGCTCACGCCCATGAACAGGCCAACCACGATGGCCGGGATACCGCCGAGCAGAAAGCCCAGCCCGACGCGCAGGAGACTAATCCCTGTATCGCGAAAGATTTGGCCCGTGGCAATCAATTCGCTAAGGGTATGGAAAACCTCGGACGGCGGCGGCAGAAAGATGCGATTGATCCAGCCGATCTGCACCGCCAGCTCCCACAGGCCAAGCAGCACAAGCGGTGAAAGCAACGACAGCCAACGATTGCGATTCATGCCCCAACCTCATCCGCTCGCGCCCGATCAACTTCGGTGCGGAGCACGCCCCAAATTTCAGCAAACAGCGCGCTGAACCGCGCATCAGTCCGTAAGGCTACGGCATCCCGGGGTCGTGCGAACGGCACCTGCACCTCGTGCAGCAGCCGACCGGGACGGGCCGACATCACACATACACGGTCGCCAAGCGTTAGCGCCTCCTCGATGCTGTGCGTTACGAACATTACAGTCTTTGAGCTGCGCTCCCATTGTTGCAGCAGCGTTTGTTGCAGCAACAGTCTGGTCTGAGCATCCAACGCGCCAAACGGCTCGTCCATCAGCAGCACCTCGGCGTCAAAGGCAAAGGCCCGGGCCAAACCAACGCGCTGCTGCATCCCACCCGACAGCTGGGTCGGATACGCGTGCGCGAAGCGCTCAAGCCCGATTTCGCCGATCCAGTGCCGTGCGGTAGCGATACGCTGTGCCGGAGACACACCTTGTAGTTGCAGGCCATACGCCACATTCTGCTCAACCGTCATCCAGGGAAAGATGCCGCCACCCTGAAACACGGTCGCTTTGAGCGGACGAGCAGGATTGTCTCGCCGCAGCGTGATCTGTCCACTCGTCGGCTGCTCCAAATCGGCGAGGACGCGCAGCAATGTAGTCTTGCCGCAGCCACTCGGACCAACAACGCATACCAGCTCGCCGTCGGCAACATCTAACGAGACGCCGCCGACCGCTTCCACCGGGCCGGTACGGCCGCGGCCGGGATACACGACCTGTATGTTGTCGATCCTGATCTTCGGTTCCATACTATTGTTTGGCGTCGAGCTCGGCCGCGACCTCACCCACCAGCTGTGGATTAACGAACGAGCTGATGTCAAGCTTCTGGTCGTATTCGAGCAGACCGCGCTCCATGAAATAGTCTTGCAGCGTGTTCAGATTTTCCAGCGGAATGCGCCCGTTGGGCTCGTACTGCGCGGGCGAGCTACGCAGCGTTACATTTGCCGGCACCTTGGTGTATTTTTCAATAATTTGCGCGATTTCCGGCGTCATGTAG
>JADDQF010000013.1:0-5991 GCA_016781505.1 bacterium | reverse complement strand
AATAATTTGCGCGATTTCCGGCGTCATGTAGTCGCCCTGGAGATCACGGGTGGCGCGCAGGTAGGCGCGGAGGAAGGCCCTGGCCGCGTCCGGCTGTTGAGCCAGCAACGGCTCACCCATGTACACATAGGTCGAGTAGAAGTCGCTGATAAAATCTTCCGACAGTACCGCCACGATGCCATTGTCTTCGTTGATGGTAGTTAGCGGCTCGCCCAGGATGGAAGCATCGATGCTGCCGTTTTCCAACGCAGCCGGAACATCACGGAACGGCACGGTTTGCACCTCGATGTCGTTCAGCGTCAGGTTGGCTTTCGCTAACGCTTGAGCCAGCCAATATTCGGTCGCCGCGCCCGTCGCGTTGATCGCCACCTTTTTGCCCTTGAGGTCAGCTACGCTCGTGATCTCAGCCTTACGCTTGGCGCTGATCACGAGTGGGCTAGTCAGCGGCGGCCGTTCACTATGCATCGGCGCGACAACCGTGAACTTGACGCCCCGGGCAGCAGCGTTGAAAAATCCTGCGCCCGCACCACCCACGGCTACGTCAAAGTTGCCGGCCGCCAGCTGTACCACGGATTCGCTGCCGCCCTGGATCGGGATCAGCTCCACGTTCAAGCCCTCGGCGGCGAAGTAGCCCCGTTCCTGGGCCACGAACAAGGGGGCGTAGATCATCACCGGCACGTAGCCGAGGCGAACAACCGTTGCATTTCCGGCAGGCGCATCGGATGCAGCGCCGGCAGCATGACTGGTGGCTGCAGCGGCGGATGCTGTTTCCGCACCATTAGCGGAGGATTGAACGGACGAAATCGCAGAACTACTGGTGGTCGGGCTGCCACATGCGCTAAGCACTGCGAGGGCTAACAGCACGCCCAGCGTTGCCTTAAGACCGAAATGTATGTTCATCTTCATACAATAGCTCTCCTTGAGCGATATTATAACGGTTCCGTGGGAGGTTGTGAAAAGTAACACGATTAGTCTTTGCCTACTGTCTTGATTCCCCAACGCTACTTTCCACGCCCTAGTCATTTCGGCGCTGCGAGCAGTCAACCCTCATGCGGGGTAAAGGTCACACCCTTCAGGAGCTGTATCAGGCCAGCCGAATTATGACACCACAACCGAGCAGTATTTGCGGTTGGCGCTGCCCGGCATACGACCAAAGTCCCATGCAACATGTTCACGAATCCGCCGATCGCCCGATCCTAGCTAGCCAAGCGTGTGTAGTATGCAAGCCACAACGAACCGGTAAGCTGTGACCAGATCCACCATCAGGAGGAAGCAACCATGAACAAACGGCAAGGTCTACAGGCCAAAGTTCTGAAGGTCAGTCTCGTTGGCATCATCAGCGCCGTGATCGGCAGCATCGCGTTTGCCACTGGGTTTCAAGCCGAAAAGGGCGGAAGCAAGTAGCCAATATTGGTTCCAAACTCGACCAATCTCGAAGCTATCCCGAAGATCGCTGCTAGCTCACTCCTGATCCCCGACCGTCGCTCTGTTTTGTAAGCCAAAACCTCTGAGGGATGCTTTGATCGTAAACGGTGGGTTCAGGCTGTTCATGTGTTAATTCCGGGCGCCGTATCTTTTCCCGTCGACCAAGTGCTGAAAAAGCCACCGCAGGGTGGCTTTTTTGGTGTTTCTGTAGATCTTTTGGGTATTGTCCCATCATTCGTTGACGTGGACATGCCAGCCAGTCGCTTCACCCTCACTCCTCGAAACCCAAGTTCCAGAACAAGCGGATGCCGGAGCCCCATAATCCGACCACAAAATGTTGGGCATGATTAAGCAGCAACATACAGCCGGTGGTGCCGGCTGCATGTGACAAAACAATCGTGGCCCGTGGTGAAGCTTACGCGGCAGGCAGTGCGGCTGAACCCGGCTGACGCATTCTGCTCCACACAATAACGCCACCGAACACCAGCGCGACAACGACAATCAAAAGCAGCGGCTGGTGAGCCAGCATGCTTATCACAATCGTGGTTATGGAGAGCGTGAGCGCCGCAGGCAGCAGCAGCAGAGCTAACAATAAATTGCTGATTGTGCCAACCACCGGAACAAGGTCAAGGAGGGCATTCAACGGGCCGCAGCTGGCATACATGCCGATCCACATCATCAAGAAGCCCACCAGCCGCAGCACCCACAGCATGATCGTGTATTCGGTATTCATGGTGGCAATGGCTTGCTCGCGGTTCGCGGTAAAGGCGCGGTACAAGGTAGCACCCTTGGCCACGTATGGCTCGATCCGGTCTCCCTGCACCCGGCCAAAAAGCGTTACGTCAATGCGATTAGGCACCGCGTAGTAGCTGATGCGCAAGTCGCCAACCTGTGGCGAGCTGAGCGCGTTCGGCCGGTCAACCAAGAAGTTATGTTCAAGGTGCCAGCCCTTTTCGGCGCGCACGATATCGCCGTTGAGCGACAGTTGCTGAACGTCGGGCAGGGTTAATGTGGCTGGAGCGACAGCATACAGGCCCAGAGCGGTCTGGCCTACAGTCCATCTGGCTCCCTCCGTAGACATGGGCGGGTTGTGGTGCCCCGATTCCTGTCTGAAGCTGCTGGAATCCTCCGGGTCGGAGGTCCACTCCGTGTCATAACTGTATGGCGTTCGCGTTGTGCTGCTCCCGTCCCGGTTTTTTGTGGTCGTGCTTCGGCTATCCTCTTCCCAGGCATACATCTCGACAACACGCTGCAGCATCAAATAATCACCGGGGTGCAAAAAGGTGTCGCCCAGCGTCTCCTTAGATGCGAGCGTGCCGGTTGCCGCGACCAGCTTGCCTTCCAATGCCGGTTGAGCCGCTGTCGCCGAGATGGGCACACTGTCTTGCGCAATGATCGCCAAGTTCACGCGGCCTTCGTTATACCAGAGCAGGGCAAACGAGCCCAAGAAGAGCCCAAGACCGACCAAGGCACCAACCAATGAGTTCATGATGTTGCCTAAACATCCAGTGCGTGTAACCGTTGAGTAGTGATCGGTCATAGCTTGTCCTTCGCCTGTATTCGGCACCGAATGGAGCGGGGCTTGAGTACGGGCAACCAGTGGTTGAGGTGAACACGGAACGCCAACGAGCTATATCGAGATAACACCCTTGTGCGTACTCGTCGGGCTACCTCAGAACTCGTACACCCTCTCATTAACAACGGTAACTAGCCAACCGTCTATAGGCTGGCAGCGGAGCGCGACTATAGTTCTATGTCAGGTCCTTGCCCATGCGGGAGGTACCAGAAGAATTTGCAGTACAAAGCAGAAGAGCGTTGAGATCGACCCAAGCAAGGCAGTTATTGTCCCACGCGACCGGCTAATCTGGTATCCTGCTCACGAAACGTGGAGGTTATTCCACATAAGGGTGAAACGTATGACACACGTGTACAATTTCAATGCGGGCCCTGCGGTGCTGCCACCCCCTGCTCTAGCGCAGGCGCAGGCAGAGCTCCTGGATTACCATGGACGAGGCATGTCGATCCTTGAGATGAGCCATCGCTCCGCCGATTTTGAAACTATCAACACGGAAGCTGAGGCCCGGGTCAAGCGGCTGCTAGGGCTCGACGACGAGTATCGGGTGCTGTTTTTGCAGGGCGGCGCGAGCCTGCAGTTCGCCATGGTGCCGATGAACTTCCTGCCGCCCGACCGTGTCGCCGATTATATTTTGACCGACGGCTCCTGGTCCGAGCGCGCATACGAAGAAGCCCGCTTGATCGGCGAAGCACGCATTGCCGGCAGCACGCGCGAAGAAAACTACCGACGGGTACCCGAGCAGCACCAGCTTGACCTCAGCCCGGACCCCGCCTATGTCCATATCACGTCCAACAACACTATTTATGGGACGCAGTGGCATAGCTGGCCCGACGTTGGCGAACGAATGCTTGTCGCCGACATGAGCAGCGACATTCTTTCACGGCCGCTGGATGCGCGTCGTTTCGGCCTGATCTATGCCGGTGCCCAAAAAAATATGGGTCCATCCGGCGTTACCGTCGTCATCTTGCGCACCAGCTTGCTCAGCCAGGGCGCCAAAACAGTGCCGACGATCCTGCGCTATGCGACCCACGCCAAGAACAACTCACTGTACAACACACCACCAACCTTTGGCGTGTATTTGCTCAACCTGGTATTGGAATGGATCGAGGCATCCGGCGGATTGGCAGAGCTTGGGCAGCGCAACCAGGCCAAGGCTCAGGTGGTGTACGACGCGATTGACCGCAGCGGCGACTTTTATCGCGGTCACGCTGAGCCCACCAGCCGCTCGCTGATGAACGTTACGTTTCGGCTACCGGAAGAAGCGCTTGAGAAACAATTTGTGAAGGAGGCCACGGCCGCGGGCATGGTTGGGCTGGGCGGACACCGCTCGGTCGGCGGCATCCGCGCTTCGCTGTACAACGCGATGAGCCTGGAAGGCTGCCAGGCGCTAGCGAGCTTTATGGACGAGTTCCTGCGCCAGAATGGCTAACAAGCATCCCCGTTACGCGCCTCCACTTGCATCAGCACCCGGCCAGCCTGACGACGGCTGCAAGCGCTAACACTTGCAGCCGTCGTCAAAATTCTTCCTTGCTGTTGCGTCATGCTCCTACATTGAGCAGCGTAATCTTACTGGCCCACCACAATGCCTAACGTCGACGTATTTGGACACCCGTCGATGCTGTTGGCTTTCCAACGACCGCGAATACCGTTGCCTTCAAACGCGGACTCGGCCTCGCCTGGCTCCGACTCGCCCAATGATGGTGTAAAGCCGGCCTGTGGCAGCTCACGCTCAAGAAAGATGGCAATCTCTTTAACATCCAGCGGGACTACGCCACCGATGATGATCCGCCCACCGCTGCGCGCTTCCTGATGATTTATCACAGTGCCCGACGGCAGCGGAAATGCTGCCGGGAAACCTTCAGGCATAGGTATCGCAGTACCAGCGTACGCGCACGCCGGAAGAGCTGCTGCTGTTTGAGCAGCGCTTGTCGAGCTTCCAGCGCTACCTGCCGCTGCTGTCGGGGCCGCGCTACCGCCACAACCAGCAAGCACCATCGCAAGTATGCTGCAAATTACTACATAGTACATTCGACCGAACATTGTTCTTCTCCATAACAGGAACGGCTGGTCAAGTGCCAGCCTTTCCTGCAACGGGTTTCCAACAAGTCGCCTCGGTTCGCCGGCTTATTTGAGCGTTACCGTCCGCTGCGCCTGATTGTTGTTCTCGTTAGACTCGCCGACCAGATTGAGCGGATCCGCTACGGCAGTCACAGTACGTGTGCCGTGAACGTTCTTGGTAAACCAGGTAACGGTTACTGTCTTCGACTCACCCTTGCCAGGGAAATCGGCGCACTATCACCAATCAGCGTTGTACCATCCAGGAACCGAACCACCACATCAGCTGCATCTGCAGTGCTGTTGTTGGTCACGGTTGCGCTGACGGTTGTCGACTTCTTGGCTTCACTGGTAACAATGTCGCTGACCGTGAGGCCGGGCTTGGGATCCAACTTCGTGAAGAGCCGCGGCCCATCCAGCTGGCGTGCAATGGTGGCGTACGAGCTGAAGGAGTTGGGCCCGCTTTGCACACAGCCACCAATACAGCCGTCCGCATAGCCTACCAACACGCGACCCTGAGCATCCACCGTCACATCCATGAAGTCAAGCAGGTTTCGATCTTCGCCACAGGTGGTGCCACCGGTGCAGATTGAACCACGCTGGACCGGGTCGTTGGCGTGGCATCGCTGGTTACCCAGCTCTTGCCGCCGTCAAAGGTGTGCGCAACGTACAGGTGCCACTCGCCATTGAAGTTGGTCTGGTCCTGGTAGTTGCCGCCGGTTGGCATGGCCAGGAAATGCCCGCACTATCAGCACAAGAAGCGGTGCAACTATAACACACCACTTCCTGTGGTGTCAATACGCTTTTCGCTTTATCCTTTTTCTTCTGCTTGAAAATATTCGGCTACGAGCTGGTAAGTGGATGCAGCAATCGTAGCGCCTAAGATGAACGAAACTCCCAAATTGAAGAGGTTGGATAACACATGTACGAGTTGG
>JADDQF010000119.1 GCA_016781505.1 bacterium | reverse complement strand
GTGCGCCCGCGTGCGACGTACCCATGATGTTCTCGCGTGCTTCCTTTCATCCCTGCATACAGGTAAGCAAACAGAATGGCAGCCAGAATAATTCGCAGCCCTTCCTTGGCTTGGCTTAGAACACCAGACTTCGCCGATCCGGTTGAACAGCAACAAGCGGTCTTGTTGCTGCGCCTGCAGATCGCTTCGGTCGTCGCTGCTCTGCTGGTCATGCCATTACTGATCCGTGATGTGCTGAGCGGGGAGCATACCGCTCTGTATCATATCGGCACGATCCTCTGCTGTGTCTGCTTTTTAGGGTGCGCTATAAGGCTAATCCTGCGCGGTCGTTT
Organism: bacterium; assembly: GCA_016781505.1. Taxonomy (GTDB): domain Bacteria; phylum Chloroflexota; class Chloroflexia; order Chloroflexales; family Kallotenuaceae; genus LB3-1. The sequence continues at coordinate 47,693 of JADDQF010000119.1, read as the reverse complement.
TCGCTCGGCAGTTCTGCTTGCATCGCTCGGCCAGGTACTCGGCCTGTCGATATCGTTAGCTTTGGTTGGCATAGCCGGCAATGGCGTGATTTTGTTCGCCTACATGGTGCCGATCATGCTCGCAGGATTGCTTGCCGGGCGACGCGGGCTTGTGCTGACCATCGGCAGCAGTTGGATCAGTGTGGGACTGATCGGCATTCTGGAGGCGTACTGGCCGCAGTATGTTGGCTTTGCGTATATCCGGCGGACAACCTATGATAGTGTAACCGTGATGGTAGCCTTCATGGTCATTAGTTTGCCCATAGGCATCTTTCTCCAGCGCTTTGGCACAACCCTCCGTACCGCTCTGGCAGCGGCACACCTCCGTCAACAAGAGCTGGAGCAGATTCAAGCCGATCTCGAAACGATGGTGGCTGACCGGACTGACTCCTTGCAGGCGGCAACCGAGCAATTAGCCTATCAAGCCGCCCATGATTCGTTGTCGCACCTGCCTAATCGTGCCCATTTTCTTGAACATCTGGACCAGGCGCTTACGTCTTCAGACACTAACGGCCACAAACTGGCCGTATGTTTTCTGGATTTGGATCGCTTCAAGGCCGTGAATGACACGCTCGGGCACCACATTGGCGATCAATTGCTGATCGGCGTTGCACAGCGCTTGCAAGCGTGTGTACGATCCGGCGATGTTGTGGCACGACTCGGCGGAGACGAATTTACCGTGCTCCTGCCCACGATTAGCGATCTGGATGCCGCAACGCAAATCGCCGAGCGCATCCTGGAGCAGTTTCACCAGCCCTTACACGTTGGGCCGCATGAACTGTTTACATCCGTCAGTATCGGCATTGTGATGTTTGATGGAGGCGATGTTGACCGCATGGAATTGCTGCGCCGGGCCGATGTTGCCATGTACGCCGTTAAGCATGGTGGCAAAGCTCACTGGGCCGTGTACCATTCGCAGCTTGAGGCCTACGATCATGATCGCTTAGACCAGGAAGCGCAATTGCACCAGGCCCTGTAACGCGCCGAATTCGTGTTGCACTATCAGCCGATCGTTGCCACAACCGATCAACGGCTGCTGGGGATGGAAGCTTTGGTGCGCTGGCAGCACCCGGAACGTGGTCTGCTCACGCCCGATGCCTTTATGGCGTGTGCTGAAGAAACCGGATTGATCTTGCCGATCGGTGCGTGGATCGTGCAGGCAGCCTGTGTTCAGGCGAAAGCCTGGCATGACGCAGGGTTATTCGAAGGATCGGTAGCGGTCAATTTGTCGGCGCGCCAGCTCAAAGATCCGGCGCTGCGCTCGGTGATCATCAGCGCTCTGAGCGAGTCCGGTCTCGACCCGCACTTCTTAACTATTGAACTAACCGAACACAGCTTAATGGACAACACCGAGGCGACGCTCGCGCTGCTCCAGGAGCTCCGCGCGTGCGGCATCTCGCTCTCAATCGACGATTTTGGTACCGGTTACTCGTCGCTCAGCTACCTCAAGCGCTTTCCGGTAACGACGGTGAAGATTGACCGGTCATTCGTGCGCGATATCACCACTGATTCAAACGATGCGGCTATTACCAAGGCCATAATTGCGATGGCCCATAGTCTGCATTTGAGCGTCGTGGCAGAAGGCGTGGAAACCGGCATGCAATTGGGGTTCTTGCAAGCGCACGGCGTGGACGCGATCCAAGGCTACGTTGTCAGCAAGCCCTTACCGGCCGCTGATATACCGCAGCTGGTACGACGGCACGCCACGACCGGGCATAGCGAAACAGCACCTGCGCCGACCTCGGAGCGCTTAGCAGAGCGTGTGTCCGTGATGCAACTTTAGCCTTGGAGCGACCGGCATGGAAGTTGACGACGGCATGCCGGAAGCGACAACGCATGTCCCTCAATTGAAGGACGAGCTATGATACCGAGCAAAGGACGAGCTATGATCAGTGGTACCCGTTTGTCTCGAACACACTGGCGCTGGCTGCAGCGGATGTTCGTTGTGACTGTTGCGCTGACAGTGCTGATCAATGTGGTGCGCTGGGGTGGGACCGGCCGGCCCGGTCCACTTTTTGTGCTTGGAGTTGCGATCTCCAGTGCTCTGATTGTGGGTTTCGGCGCTCTGATCGCCTGGCTCTTCGCCCGGCCCCGGCCGGTGATAGCCCGCCTGACAGCCCGGCAGGTTGTGTTGCGGGAGGTTTTGGCAACGCTCACGCTTGTCAGCAGTGCCTGCTTTGTGTTCGGCTTCTGGATCGACGAGGTGTGGCACCGGCAGGCTGGCGGGTTCGGCGACGACTTCTGTTGGCCGCCGCATCTGTTGATCTACGGCTCGCTCGCGCTCTTTTTGATGGTTGCCGGCGGTGGACTGCTGGTCTCCCTCCGGCGACCAGGCTCGCTGGCCGAGCGGCTTCGCGCGGACGCGCCGCTTACGCTTCTGGCGCTCGTGGCAACCTTTCTGGTCGTCTCCGCACCCGCCGATGAGCTTTGGCACCGCATCTATGGCAAGGATTTGACTGCGTGGAGCCTGCCACATCTGTCATTGGCAGGTGGCGTTACGCTGATTACCTTGGTCGGCGCCAGCATCGCTCTTTCGCTCAGCCCACGGCAAAACAGCTGGAGCAGTGTGTTTGAAATGGACTATGGCCATTGGTTGGCGGTGGGACTGCTGGTCGTAGGCACAACCGTGGTGCTTCAAGTCGGCACAACGGAATGGGAAGGACTCCCGGGAGTGCTGCGTGAAACGGACGCGTACCGCTCGGCGTTCTGGCAGCGACCCGTGTGGCTTTACCCGGTCGTCGTCGTGTCGATCACGGCGTTTATCAGCGAGTTTGCGCTGCACGCCTTTCGGCGCTGGGGCATTGCGACCTTGGTGGCGCTGCTGGTGCTAAGCATCCGGCTGGCGGCCCTCCTGGTGATGCGCCGCGAAGCTGAACGTTTTGGCCTGGGCGTAACGGCGCATGCCCTGTTGATTGCGCCTGCCCTAACGCTGGATCTGTGGTATGCCTGGCCGCGCGACCGACCGAACTCAAACGAATCACTCACGGTAGGCTTGACGCTCGCCGGTCTGGCCTTTCTTGTTGTCGGTTTGCCGCTTATCGATCTTTGGCTGCGCTACCCGCCGGTCACCGCAGCGACGATCCCATCCATGATCAGCATGAGCCTGGTTATGGCGCTCGTCGCCGGCTGGGCTGGTGGCCGCCTGGGCGCATGGTTGGGAGTGCTGGAGCGGCCAACCAACGCCGCGCCCCGCAGCCTACGCGCTATATGGCTTTCCGTTGGTGGCGTCGTCCTCGTCCTGCTGTTGGTGGTCGGCGTGTTGAGTCAGGGGGTGGGGCCTGCCGAAGCAACCGGAGTGGGAGCTATCCCCACCCGTCAAACCGCTTAAGCTTCAATAGATGCGCAGGTGCGGATGGCTGCAATAACCACTCGCATCCCATCCATACCGACCAGCTGCACGCCGGCAACTACTGCGGCGAAGCGCGCGTGAGTATAACTTCTGCATAGCTGGCCCTGTATATCCCAGGGTGCAGGCTGTCTAAGACTGCCAGCTGTGCCAGCTATTGTTGCGTGGAGAAAAACTGCGGCGTGGCCTTGAAGCTCATGCCCGCTATTCAGCCCGCTGGTCTGCTACGCTTCATGCTTGCTGTTAGCTTGAAGCACCTGGATCAGTACCTCTACTCTTCCTTCCCGAACCGCCCCCGACTCCGCATTGGCGTTCTGTCCTGGCAAGCGGTACACTCAGCATCGTTACAAAGCGATGCAAAACCTGATAGGAACAATTATGCGTGTGTTTATAACAGGTATCACTGGGCCGGTTGGCAGCTTTTTGGCCGATTACCTGGTGACGCTGCCGGATGTGGAAGTTCATGCTTTTAAGCGTTGGCGCAGTGATCCGCGCCCGATCGAGCACCTGCAGGGACGGGTTGTTTTTCATGAAGGCGACATCGAAGATCCGTTCTCAATAGATCGCGCTGTCGAGCGGGCCGCACCTGAGCGTGTTTATCATCTCGCCGCCCAAAGCTATCCCAGCGCGTCGTGGGATGCTCCCGTTGCAACCATGCGGACCAACGTGGAAGGCACGATCAATGTGTTGGAGGCGGTGCGCCGACATGTCCCCAAGGCGCGGGTACATATCGCTGGCACCAGCGCGGAATATGGGTGGGTCTCACCCGAGGAGGTGCCGATTGGGGAAACGCATGCGTTACGGCCGGCCAGCCCCTATGGCGTAAGCAAAGTCGCTGCCGAGCTCACCGGGCTGCAATATCATGATAGCTTTGGCCTGCACGTGGTAGTCACGCGCTCGTTCAACCATGTAGGGCCGCGCCAGGGGGACCGGTGCTCGATCCAAACGTTCTGCCGGCAGATGGCCGCGATTGAAGCCGACGTGCAGTCGCCGGTGATGGCCGTCGGTAATTTGGAACCAAAGCGTGATTTCACGCATACCTCGGATGTTGCGCGCGCGCTATGGCTTTTGCTCGACCGCGGCGCTCCTGGCGAAGTGTACAACCTGTGCTCAGGACGAGCGACGCGCATCGGTGATATTGTGGAGGAGGTGCGTGCGCAGGGACGGGTGCCGATCGAAGTCCGGGTCGATCCGGCTCGCTTGCGACCTTCAGATGAGCCCTTGCTGATGGGTGATAACAGCAAACTGAAGGCAGCTACCGGCTGGGAGCCGCAGATCACGATGTCACAGATTGTAGCGGAACTGCTGGCATACTGGCGGGAACGGACGAAGTAGCTCGGCGTTGTGCGATCAAGCTACGCTCAACTTACGGCCAGCCATACAAAGCAAGCTGAAGGTGCCAACAGATCATGGAAGCGAGAGCGAAGGGTTACGCTTTGCTACGAGGGCATGGTTTGGAGATCGGTGCTTTGCACCATCCAACCGTTTTACCCGCGCAGTGTACTGTTGACTACTGCGATGCGATTACGAAACAGCAGGCGATGCGGTTATTTCCCGAAGTTCCGGCCGAATGTATTGTCGATCCGACATATTTGTGCGACCTAGACAAGGGCGAGCTCCAACAGTTTGCGGACGAACAATTTGACTTTGTTATTTTGAGTCATGTGATCGAGCATGTCGCCAATCCTGTTAGCACCGTTGGCGACCTGTTTCGGATTGTTAAGCCTGGTGGACATGTTGTGCTCGCCTGTCCGGATAAACGCTACACCTTTGATAAAAATCGAGAACTTACGCCGTTGCTCCACCTTGTTCGGGAGTTCCAAGACGAGGTCGACCACGTCACCGATGACCATTACCTTGACTTCCTGGCCGGCGTGCATCCCGACCTGCTCAAGTTGCCAGACGACGAACTTGCTGTCCACCTCGGCAACGTGCGCTCTCGCCGTGAGCACGCCCATGTATGGGATTCAAACTCGTTTCGTGCCTTCATTGTTGCCACCCTCAGCCTGTTCAACGAGAATGTAACCTGCATGTATGAGTCATATGGTCATGAAAATCACCTTGAATATTTTTCTGTGTGGCGACGAGACCCCCGACTGGAGGTCAACAAGGTAAAAGGCGTTGACGATACAGTCGTGCATGAGGTAACACGGCGTCTGCATGATATGGAAGCCGTTGTGTCACAGCAGAATGAATGTATTGCCGCGCTGGAAAGCATGATCGTGCAAAAAAATCAGCACATTCTCCACCTGGAAGACCTCCTGCATCGAATTGAGGCAGGTCGTGTGCTGCGCTTGATCCGGCGACTCCGGCAGCTGCGGCAATAAGCAAAAACAAACAAGCCCTTTGATTTGTTGCGAGCTAACGTCAACCTCACGAGGAGACCAGTGACAACCAAAATTTTTGTGAATTTGCCGGTACAGGATCTCCAACGCTCGATCCAGTTCTTTACCGAGCTCGGCTTCAGCTTTAATGCTCAATTCACGGATGAGACGGCTACCTGCATGATCGTCAGCGATAACATCTTTGTGATGCTGCTGACGCACGACAAATTCAAGGCGTTTACTCCAAAAGCGATCTGTGATGCTACAAAAAGCACTGAGGTATTGATCGGCTTATCCGCCGACAGCCGCGAACAGATCGATGCGTTGGTACGCAAGGCCGTCGCCGCGGGAGGATCAACCTACAACGAGCCCCAAGACCATGCGTTTATGTATGGACACGGGTTTCAGGATTTGGACGGTCATATTTGGGAACTGATCTTTATGGAGCCTAGCGCCATCAACCAAGGGTAGCTTGCAATCAGCTACGTAATCTGCGTAACACCTTGAAAAGGCTGCGCAGACCAAGGAGCACAGGGCACCGTACGGCTGGAGCACCCTTCGCCGATCCGCCGCCGGAGCAGGTACGCTTGCGCCTGCTCCGGTGCTGTTTGACGCGGCACGCCTTCTAACGATCTCAAATATTGAGGCCGCTTAGCTCCCGGCCGGCTCCGACGGTGGAACATGCGTGCCCGTTTCGTCAGGCACAATGCCATACGCTTCCGGGTCGGCTTGGGAAGAAACAACTTCCTCCGCTCCGTCCTGAACAACGTCGACCTCGATGTCGCTGAGCTCGACCGTCACGCCTGAGGTGGTGTGATACTGCGCCTCCTCCGTATCAGTAGACGGTTCGACTTCGCTGTATTCGGGCAGGGTTCGGTCAGGGTCAGGCTGTGTTGCATGCATCGCGATCCTCCTGATGTGCTGGTGCGCGCTTGTGTGTACGTTCAAGCGCATGCTTCACAGCACTAGGTGCAATAGTGGTGCCATGCTATGCCGATTCTCCGCTTTACATAAGATTTTCATGCCCTTGCTGGCTAGTATGACACCGGATTCAAGGGGCGAGTCGGACCGTGCCCAGGATAGATCGTGCGTCCGCCAATGGCTCGAAGAGCTTGCCAGCTGCGATACACCGGATCCGCTGGGTCGGCACTAGCCAGAAACGGAGGCGTCAGATCGCCGGTAAAAGCGGCGCCGTCGTCTAGCACCAAAGACACACTATCATCAGAATGCCCCGGCGTAGTGATAATCTCACCCCGAATATCTGCCTGGGCCAGAAAGGCCCTGCTGTCAGCGCAGCGGACGTGGCGGGCGGCTGCCACATCGATCTCGTGATACGGATGCTCTGACTTCATATACGTGCGCAAGGTCGGGATTGCCGCAAGCTGTGTTTCCAGTACGATCAGGGTAACCCCCAGCCGCTGAAGATCGTTGACGAGCCCGGCATGGTCTGGATGATAATGGGTCACCAGCAGGTACGGAATATCCGGGAGTTGAATCCCTTTGCGGGTGCAGTGATGCTGCAACTTAGGCAGTGTGCCTGGCCAGCCCACATCGACCAGCAGCTTCGGACGAGCGTCAGCGAGCACGTAGTAATTGGTTGAGTCATACCCCACGTTCACGATATTCATGGTTGGTCCTTAACGCATACACAAGTGCATTCGAGCACATCAAGCCATCGTATTTGACATAAAGGTGGATAGGAAACACTTCATGCACAACAATTTTTTGGGGCAGGGCCTTTACGGTGGCGGCTGAAGCGGACCTTTGAAATGGCTCTCCAGCCAGTGTATGCCAAACTGCTTGAGGTCGTCGGCTTCGAAAAGAAAGGCTGGTGCATTGCCGACTTGCGCCGTACGACCCCTGCCCGCGGCAACATACGCTTGGCTGATGGCAAGAAAATAGTCATCACTGCCAAAGTCTGCAATCCCGTCTGTTGTATCGTACTCTTCGATGGTAACCCAAACGCGCTGCCCTGCTTGCAGGATTGGCATTTGATAGCGGTCCACCTGCTTAGCAGGTATGTTTGCAAGCTGCTCGGCATGATGCAGCAGGGTCAGGTTCGATAAAGGAGCGCCCAGCACCACAACCTTGCCGCCCGCAGCGCACAACCGGCCGAGGGGCGACTCGGGGCCGTGCGGATAGTGTAATGACTGGGCGGCCGTGAGCCAATGCGCTTGTGCGCCGACTGCAACAAAGGATGCGAGCGGATGCTGGCTGCGGTACGCGCCCGGCCAGGTACGGAGATACTCGGCCAAAATGCTCATCTCACGATGGTCTGCCGGCGCTGTAGCCGGATCGAAGGGTGGGCAATCGGCATAGCAGGCGTTCCGTTGTGCTTCCGGCCAGTGCTCCATCCGGTACGGATTGCCTTCCCAACTCGCCAACATCATCAGGGTGCCCTGTGGTCCAACAACATCAAGCAGCGTTTCCAACACGAGGCGCGGGCCACCCAGCACCCAACCAAGCGATTTGACCGATACGTGCAGCATAAGGGTTTGGCCGACGCTGATGCCAAGGGTGCGCAGGTCTGCTGCCAGCTTGCTTCGGGTAAGCACAGGACTGTCTATCGGATCCATTTCGTCCATCATAGGAACATTGTTGCGTCCATGCTGCCGACGGTCTTCATTTCGGCGTCGCAAAATCAGGTCATACGTCTCATGGTTGGCAACGAGTATATACGCGTCCAGCCTGGCAGGGCAAGCGGCAGCTGCTGAGCAGCTGCATGACAGCCACAGTGATGTGTTGCCGATAGTTACTATCAAATCTTGCTCCCAATGGTGTAAGGCAGAGCCGGGGCTTGTAACGGCATTTCTTCCAACTGTTGGGCTAGCGTCGTGCTAGATGTTGGTTGCATTTATAATGTGGTGATGTATCAAACTACTCAGATCTTTTGTTGCACACCCACTGGAGGACCTCATGCGCGAGCTACCCTGGCCTGACCAACGAGCGCTAGCCTACGAGAGCGCTTCCAGTTCTCCGGTTCTGCGCTATCCTGACCCGGCGATTGAGGTCCTTGATCCGCGCTTCGTCTCCTATCGCCTGGGCAATGCCGCAGTCGAGCGGCTGTGGACCGGCGGACGTTGGACGGAAGGACCGGTCTGGTTCGGGGATGGGCGGTTCCTGCTGTGGAGCGATATTCCGAATAATCGTATGCTGCGCTGGAGTGAGGAGACAGGCACGGTTAGCATCTTCCGCAGTCCCGCGAACTACAGTAACGGCAACACGCGGGATCGTCAGGGACGCCTGGTTACCTGTGAACATGAGACGCGTCGGGTGACCCGCACCGAGTATGACGGGCAGATCACGGTGCTGATCGATCAGTTTGCCGGAAAGCCGCTCAACGCGCCGAATGATGTTGTGGTCCGCTCTGACGGATCGATCTGGTTCACCGACCCAGGGTACGGCATCCTGCTCGACTACGAGGGCAACAAGGCGCCGTTCGAGCTCCCGACCTGTGTGTACCGCATTGACCCACGGACTGGGCAAGCGACCGTGGTTGCCGATGATTTTGATCGACCAAACGGCCTGTGTTTCTCGCCCGATGAATCGCTCTTGTATATTGTCGATACCGGTGCTTCCCATACACCTGGTGGCCCTTCCCACATCCGCGTCTTTGATGTGATTGATAACACACAGCTAAGGAATGGGCGTGTCTTTCGGGAGATGGCGCCGGGTCTAGCCGACGGTGTACGCACGGACCGCGCTGGGAATGTGTGGGCCGCGGCGGGCGGTGGTGGGGCAGGATTTGATGGCGTCCACTGCTTCGCGCCCACCGGTGATCTGCTCGGCAAGATTCACTTACCCGAACCGTGCGCTAACCTATGCTTTGGCGGACGTAAGAAAAACCGTCTGTTCATGACGTCCGGGCAATCGCTGTACGCCGTGTACGTAGAAGCAAATGGCGCGCAGATGCCATGATCAACGTCGTTGGCGGATGCCCTGGCGATAGCCGAGCCGGAATTGCCGTTCACCACGCTAGCCAAGCTCGGCTCCTGCCGTACATACGGTCCCTGAGCTTGCGCGTCTGCTGAGGCACAACCGGCGATGGCGCAGCCCTTGCCTTGTTGTCGATGCATGATGCGTCGTACGACTGCGGCGCTTCGGAGCCGCCCGACCTTGGCGATTCCGATGCAGTGCTTGCCATATCGAGAAGGAGGGAGGAGCTGCGATGCCATCCGATTTTAGTACCAATGGCGTGCCACACAACAATCCAGATCAACAGCAGTACGAAGCCCGGATGGGCGGCGCGCTCGCGCGGCTGCAATATCGCCTGGCCGGTGATACGATAATTTTTACCCACGCCGAAGTGCCACCCGCGTTTGAAGGTCACGGGATTGCAAGCAAAATCACCCATACAGCTTTAGAAGATGCGCGCTCACGCGGCTTAACGGTCGTGCCCCTGTGCCCATTCGTAGCTGACTATATCCGGCAGCATCCAGCGTACCACTCGCTGGTTCATCCGGAATATCGCGGCCGGATCACGTCCTAGCCGCATACATCTCAGCTTTATGTGCGGCTAGCCCACAGCGCAGCGCGCAGCTACGTGTATGGTCCAGCCTAATGGACAAGAACCAGGCCACGTGGTTAGCTCGAATAGACTTAAGCATGCTCGTTCCTGGACGTGAGCCTTGGTCGCCACGTTAACAGTCTCTACGTTTATGTTGGCCAGTTGGCCTTCGTGCCAGCTGGCCAAAGCCAACCATGTTCCGCGTTCCTCCGCTGACACTACAGCCTGTATAATGCCTCAGCTGCTTTGCGGGCCTGCGTCGCCTTCAATCGTTGCAGCCAGTGTAATTCTAGCCTCGAATGCGGCATGAGAAATCAGGCTGGCCGATTGTGGCCTTTGCTCGGGCATTGATCAGAAAGCTCGCTCTTGCCGCTTTCAGCGACAGCTCGGTGTCGATCAGCCCGCGCTCGTGAGCAAGCGCATCCGAGTAGCCTGGCAGCAGAATTTTGAGGCCGAACGGGATCGGTGGTGCTGCGATCGCGTTGACCGCCTGGAGAATATTTGTGGTGCAGTTGTTGGTAAATGTGTTGTAAAACTCTTTCCGCTGCTCAAGTTTCTGCGCGCGGCGAAGCATCCCCAGAAATACGCCCTGCGCTTGCTCAGCTGTAGCGCGCATAGGGTACAGGTACACCGGCGTGTCCCAGGTCACCGCCCGCAGCCCGATCAGGTCGCGCTCCTCGCCGATGACATACATCAGCTCATACTGCCGCAATGCCCCTTTCAGCAACGAGTACCGCTGGCCTGCTTCCCGCCGTGCTTCCACCGAGATGCTGATGTATTGGGCATCGGAGAAGCCAAAGGAAAGGAAGCTGTGGGCAAGCCCCCGCCAGTCCCGTGTGAACGGAGCAAGCACGAACCAGACCCGCTCCAACCGATCCAGATGGTAGGTGTTGTTGCGATAGCCTGGAGTGTAATCTTCGGGAGAATGAAAGATGAAGTCGCGCACGTTCCGGATGTGGACGAGCCGATCCTCAAAGCTGATGTGCGGCAGGAGCGCCTGTTCCGGCCGCCACCTACGCTCCTGTGAAGCGCGTCTGTGAAATGGCATCATCTCACTCTACAAAATCAAGCGAAGCCGGAGTATATCCGGAATACACACTATCCGCCAAATGGCCAGTACCTGCGTTATGCGCCATTTGAGCAGAGCAAAGTGCTGGCGATAGCAAGTCGATACGCCAGTGATTGGATAGGGTTGCATAAAAGTCTTTACCGATAATCGTTACTACCAACACACATCACAAACAAAACAGGGATACAAAGGCAGCTTATTCGCCATACGCAGACAATAAGAGTTCTTGTTTTGTCCAGCGATGTGCTGTACGCTCGATACCACATGTTCAAGCAATAATGTGAGACACCATCAGAAGGCAATAGTCTACATCATCAAAGAAACTCAAAATAACATCTTGACGCGGCGGCTAGTCGTCGTTTATATTACTTCCGAAAAGGCTAGTTTTCGATAGTAATAGTAAGAATTGACATAATATAGCTATCAGTCGAAGGAAGCCGATGCGGGATACACGCGAAGATATTACCACTCCGTCCTCACCCGAAACCACGCTGGTACTGAGCGAACCTGTCGCTCCGGAGCGCAACCCCGCCCTGGTCTATCTCAGCGAGCTTGCCCCCAGCTCCCGCGGTACCATGCGCACCGCCCTGAACATGATCGCCCATGTCCTGCTTGGTGTGCCGCGAGTGTACCATCCAGTTGAGCGTGAAACCAAGTATGGCCGCCGCCAGCGAGATGAGGAGTGGACCTGTTTATACTGCGCCTGGGGGACACTGCGCTTCCAACACACGGCGGCGATCCGCGCGGAGCTGCAACGTCGGTACGAGCCTACGACCGGTAATCGTCATCTCGCCGCGCTCTTCGGCGTACTGCGCGCTGCGCGCAAGCTCGGCTATCTAACGATGGATGAATACCAGGATGCCCGCGTCAAACCCCTGCGCGGTCATACCAAAGAGCCGGGCCGCGTTCTGACACTGCACGAGATTGAAGCCTTGTTGCAAGTCTGCCTTGCGGATACACGGCCAATTGGCGTGCGCGACACTGCGTTGCTTGCCCTGCTGTACAGCACCGGGTGTCGCCGCAGCGAAGCTGCGCATTTGGATATTGCCGACTACGATCCCGCTACCGGCGCCCTGCTGATTCGTAAGGGCAAAGGCAACAAGGATCGGCGCTGCTATATCCCGGCGGGAATGCGCAGCTTTGTGGACGCGTGGCTGGTGCAACGCGGAACGTTGCCGGGCGCGCTCTTTGGCGCCTTTACCAAAGGGGGTAACCTGGCGACCAAAACCGACGAACGGAACAATCAACTATTCGTCCCCGCCCTTAGTGATCGCGCCATCTTTTATATCCTTAATCAACGCTGCCTCGAAACACAGCTGCCTGGATTTTCACCGCACGATCTGCGCCGTACGCTGATTACCACCTTGCTTGAGCGTCAGGTCGATATCGGAACCGTTTCAAAAATCGTCGGCCATAGCTCAGTCCAAACAACCCTGCGGTATGATCGACGGGGCGAGTCGGCCAAAGCAGCCGCGGTAGATGAGCTGCCACTCCCGTTCTCCCAACAGCCCATGCCCAACGTTTCCGAGCAGTAATAGCCGGCGCTATTTTCTTTGGTTGTTTGGTTTGTTGTTGGTAGTTATGATTATCGGTAAAAACTTGTATTAACCGGATTAAGGTTGACGAGCAAAACACGACAGCTGGCGTATTTTGGCTAGCGTGTTGGACCCAGTTGCGGACTATATTTAGGGCAAGGGATCAAACACTTCCGTTGCTCGCTCGACCATCAGTGTTCACGGCCAACTTCAGGCGGACGGCTAGTGCCAGCAGCAACAGACCAAAGATCCAGGCGTATCCGCTCAGGAGTACCACGACAACGAGGAGACTCCCACCTGATACCAACAAAAGCAACCCAAAGAGCACCGATACGATACCGCCAGCCGCCAGCAGCCACTCGCCAATAATTTCATGCCGCAGATGCACGGCGCTGCGGATTTCAGAAACACCGGAAGTTATCGCCCACGCAGACAGCAGGACAAGAATAAATTGCGCACTAACGCCGGGGATCACAAACGTCAAAATGCCCGCCACGATCCCCAAAAGCCCTTCAACGATCACTGATGATCGCCGTCGTCCCTGGCGCCCGTGTCTAAACGCCGCCACCAGTGTTAACAAGCCATCGATCAGCGTGTACGCGCCGAACAATAATATCAGCGCCAAGAGGGTGCGGCTTGGCCACACAAAAATAAGCACGGCGAGTACCAGCGCACATATCCCACGCAAAGCAACCAGCCACCAGTTGCGCCCTAACAGCCCCAGCATGCTCCACCTCTCCAATCCGTATTACGGCGCACATAGCAAGCCATATTCCAATGGGAAATGAAGCTATAAGCTCGTAGAGATGAAGCTATAACTGCGTTCAAATCCTGGTTACCTTCTAAACGGAAAGCACAGAACACTCCGCTGCAGGATTGGCGTACGCTTCGCATAGGAAAATTCGCCGCTGGGATTACAACAAGCGTTTGTAGTACACACAATCATCGATCTCGCCAAATTCAACCTCTTTAACTGGCAGTACAATGTGACACGATGCGCGAAGTTGAGCGACTCGAACAAGTGCCATGACGGTACATTTTGCGTCCAGATCAGCGCCTTCAGCACCTCGATCTGCCGCGCGCGCGCGGCCATCTGCAAGCAGGTCCTTCGTGTAACCTTCTCCTCAGCCGCACGTAGAATACGGCAGGCGTGAAAGGTGGTGGTGGATGGATTGGCTCGCGAATAGCGTACGCATCGTTGGCCTTGCAGCTTTGGCCGTGTGGGAATATTGGATCTTCAAACAACGCTTTGCGACGCGTACCGACAAGCTGCGCTCCAGGCAGATTGATGGAGCAGCAGCGGTGCTCAAAGACGTGGCTTACGTGTATGTCACGGTGAGGGAGCGTTGTGTTGCGCGTCAGCATACCTCCGATGGAGCTCGGGCAGACCTTTCCCGTCGCGTGATCGACGCCTACACCGATTTGGTCACATCGCATCGCACATGGCTAGCATTTCTGCCCGCCGATGTTAGCACCACCCTTACACGCTTTCTTCATGTAGCGCAATCCCTTATAGCCGGGAAGGACGATCAGGCCGCTGGGCAACGGTTCGCCGAGCTTCACGCGGCCTACCACGACGTTGTTGCAAGCGTGCGCCGCAGTTTAGGCGAAGCCCCGCTGCAACAAGAGACCCTGAACCTGCTTGAGCAAACAGCCGATGTCAGTCCACCAGCGGCCTTCTAACACCTAATCCGCTACGCTATGCGCAATTGTTGAACTCGCCCAATGTGGCGCACGCTTGTCTTTGGCTTCATTACATGTTAAGGTGCCCCAGGCGGCTGGCTCGGTCGATGCGCGGGCTGAACTCCGAGCAAGGGAGCCTACATTAATTACCTTGGAGCAACCTTGATGCAAGCGGTTCTTGTTGTGATCCTGATCGGGCTGATTGGCGGGATTGCTGTTGGCTTTCAAGCTCCCTTATCTAGCCTTATGAGCCAGCGGATTGGAACATTGGAGAGCGTTTTCGTCGTTCATCTCGGCGGCGCGCTCGCAGCATTGCTTCCACTGGTCCTGCAAGGTGGGGGCAAGTTGGGAAGCTGGCGCCAGGTGCCCTGGTATGCGCTGGCAGCTGGCCTTTTTGGCTTGGTGGTGATCGGCGCAATTAGCTATACGATCCCACGTTTAGGTGTTGCCGCAACGATCACCCTAACCGTGGCGGGACAACTGCTCGTTGGCCTTGGCCTCGATCATTTTGGCATTCTCGGTACTACCCTCCGTCCGTTGGAACTTTCTCGCCTGCTCGGAGTTGGCGTGATCTTTGGAGGCGTCTGGCTGCTGATCCGGTGAGCATCCCACTACCGCACATGGACGGAAGGCAGCTGTTCGTTTGCCAGAAACGATCACCCTGAAAATGCCGCACCCAGTCTATAGTACACTTAGCAGCATACTTAGCATGTGAAGGGAGAGCAGGCGCTTCACCGTCACTACCCGGTGGTGGTGCTTGCCTAAAGCTGTATGGAGAACCTTGTGCTGCTTCCACAACCACGGTCCTGCACTTTGCAGCAGGACCGCCACTTGTTGCAAGCAAGTCAGCGGATTGAGCTGCAGACAAATTCGGCGGCGGACCTGTTGGGCGTGGCGCAGCGCCTCCAAGCAGCGCTGCTCAAGTATGCGGATGTAGCCTGGAGCATAGCTGCGGCAGCGCAAAGCTCCACCAGCGATGCCTGTATCATTCTGCGGATAGGGCCTGAGCTTGCGGCGCACCAGCAGGGCTACGGGCTACGCGTGACGCCGACACAGATTGTGGTGGAGGCTACCACGCCGGCTGGCATCTTTTATGGCGTGTGTACGCTGAGCCAACTCCTGCTCCAAGCCGGGCGAGCGCTGCCGTGTCTCCATATTGCTGACTGGCCGGACTTCGCAGTGCGCGGCGTCATGTTGGATGTGAGCCGCGACAAAGTGCCGACCATGGCCACCCTGTACGAACTGGTCGATCTGCTGGCCTCCTGGAAGATCAACCAACTCCAGCTGTACACCGAACACACCTTTGCCTACCGGCAACATGGCATCGTTTGGGCGAATGCCTCGCCGTTTACAGGTGAGGAGATTCTTGAGCTGGACCGCTTTTGCGCCGAGCGCTTTATCGAGCTCGTGCCCAACCAAAACACCTTCGGCCACATGGAGCGCTGGCTCGTTCACGAACCCTACGCGGCGTTAGCCGAAACACACGAACTGTTCGCTACGCCCTGGGGCGTCAAAATGCAGGGGCCGTTCAGCCTCTGCCCGCTTGACCCCGGCAGTCAGGTGCTGGTGCATGGGTTGTTTGACGAGCTCCTTCCGCACTTTTCGAGCCGTCTGTTCAACATCGGCGGCGACGAGACGTTTGACGTAGGCCAAGGACGTAGCCGCGATGTGGTCGCTGAGCAGGGTGCGGGACGAGTTTATCTGGACTACCTGCTCAAGACCTATGAGGCGGTCAAGGCGCGTGGTCACACCATGCAATTTTGGGGCGACATCATCATTCAGCATCCCGATTTGATCCGGGAGCTGCCACCAGACGTGATCGCCTTGGAATGGGGCTACGAAGCCGATCATCCGTTCGCAACTACCAGCCCGCAGTATGCTGACTCTGGCTTGCCATTTTACGTTTGTCCCGGCACATCCTCGTGGTGCAGTCTGGCCGGACGAACCGACAACGCGCTGGCCAACCTAGCCTCTGCCGCCGCCAGCGGCCTAGACAGCGGCGCGATCGGCTACCTGATCACCGATTGGGGCGACCGCGGTCACTGGCAAATGCTGCCGGTCAGCTACCTCGGCTTTGTAGCGGGGGCGGCCTATGCTTGGGCCTGGAACGAAAACCACGACCTTGATATCGCGCAAGCAGTGAGCCTGTATGCCTTTCGCGATCCGACGGGATCGATGGGGCGTGTGGCCGTCGAGCTCGGCAACATTTATCGTATCCCGGGGCTGGCCGTGCCCAATGGCTCTGCGCTCTTCTGGATGCTTCAGCACACATTTGATGAGCTTGCCCAACGGCCGCGAAAAGTGCCCGAGCCCCATAGCTTCCAAACCGCGCTCACGGCGATCGATGAGGCGCTACGCCCCCTGGCTGCTGCCCGTATGCAGCGCAACGACGCAAGTCTGGTTATCCGTGAATATGAGTTTACCGCCCGGCTGATGCGCCATGCTTGTCGCCGGGGGCTGCTGACGAGTGACCCTACGCGGCGAAACAATGCTGTAGCCCGCCGCGAGCTTGACGCCGATCTGCAGGCGATCATTCAGGAGTATCAGGAGCTATGGCTGGCCCGCAACCGCCGCGGTGGGCTAGCCGACAGCGTAGCACGGCTCCAGCGAGGCCGTGTGGATTACCAAGCCTAAAGCGTGACCAGTGGCTAGGCGCCGTTGGCGCGCTCCAGCTTGCGAAACAGATCGGCGAAAATGGCATCCCGCCGTAATGTACGAACCTCACGCATCAGATGGCGATGGGGATCGTTGCTCCATGTTTGGCGCTCAGTCAAAATCGGGCTGGGTGTTAAGACGCTATCGGCCCACGCAGGATTGACCAGCCAGGCGATTGGGCCGAGATCCCACAGCTCCTTGGAACGAGCATAGTGGTCGTCGTAGTAAGCGCTGTAGATTTCATACAGATAGTCCCCAATCGGGCCGCGGCTTTGGACAAAACGCTCCAGCTCGGCCTGCGTCGTCCGTAAGTGCTCGGCCACATTGATGCAGGGCACATGGACCAATGGCACGCCACAATCAAACACAACCTGCGCGGCAAGGAGATCTTGGCTAAGGTTGAACTCGCGGGTATGGTGCCAGCCGTGCGGATTGCCGCCCAGCCAAACGACCACGATCCGCTCGGCGATCTCCGGCCGGGTCAGCAGCGCAGAAGCGATATTTGTGATCGCGCCGATCGCCACCACATACAAGGGCCCGGCACGTTCCTGCATGGCTCGCTCAACGAGATCGTCCACGGCTGGACTGCTGACTGGTTGGTCCGGAGCACGCAGCCACTCGGAAGCACCGCGGTGGACGAAGCCTGTGTGCGAGCGTCCCAGGCGCTGGAGCAGACGCAAAATCTCGGCATAGCTCTGCTCCATGCCGTCGGCCGGACTTTGGGAGCGCTCGTTATGGAATGGCGCGGCATAGATCGCTTCGACGGACAGTTGTTCCGGCGAAAGCAGGGCATATACGACCGCAAATTGATCGTCGATCTCGTTATACGTATCGGTGTCGAGCACCATCGGAATTTTTCCGGCTGGCAGTTCGAGCCGTTGCAGTCGTTGGATCTCGTTGAGGTTGGAAAGCATGAAGCACTCCCTTCCAGTATTAGGCCCCACCCACGTCTGTACTTCTCTCTCGCGGCCCGCCGAATTGTAGCACAGCCCTTCGCTGACCTTGAGTCAACCACCGAGCCAAGGCAAGGTACGCAGCCTTTAGCTTGGCCTTCCCGGACTCAGATCGCCGCGGCTATCAAGCGCCAAAACATTTCACGGCAGGCGACAGCACAGGCAATCGTTGTCGCCCGGAAAGCGTGATATGGGAAGCGGTTACCTGATGTAATGGGCGCCCAGCTTCGGCTCGCCTATCATTGGTCAGTGCGCCTCAAGCACGATTTTCAACGCGTTGTCCTGTTCGCGGTCAAGCACATCCAAGGCGGCACCAGCCTCCCCGAGCCCGAAGCGGTGGGTGATCATGGAGGCTGCGTCGATGATGCCGTCGGCCAAGAGCTGCAGCACGGGCGGGAACGCGTTCACACTGTTGCGCGAGCCGCGCAGATCAACCTCCTTGCGCATCAGCGTCACCGTATCGAGCTCAACCGGGCCTTTATTCCAGCCGATTAACACGATTGTTCCAGCCTGAGCTACCAGCGAGGTCGTCATTCGCGTACACGCTGCTACCCCGGTCGCCTCGAAAACCACCGCCGCCATCTCGCCGCCGGTGGCCTGGGCGACTGCTTTACGGAGGCTCGGCTCATCACCTTGCAGTGGAGTTGCGCCGAGTGCTTGGGCGATGAGAAGCCGTCCAGCGGCGACATCGATCACCAGTGCCCTGCAACCGCGTGCCCGCATCAGCAGCTGAGCGATCAGCAGGCCAATAGTGCCTGCCCCGAAAACAACCGCAGTTTCGCCGGCTCGGATGCGCGAACGCTCAACGGCATGATAGGCAACGGTTAGTGGCTCAGCCAACACCGCCACATGATCAGGCAGAGCGGCCGGCACCGCGAACAGCCGGCTGATTGGGAGCACGTTGATTTCCTGCAGGCCGCCATCCACATGCACACCCATGACTTCGAGGTTCGCACAACAGTTATACCTGCCGGCCCGGCACGCCCGGCAATGGCTACAGTGCGTCATTGGGTCGACCACCGCACGCTGACCTACCAGCGCGGGACGATCAGGACATGCGAGCACGTCAACCAGCAGCTCGTGCCCCAGCACACGCGGGTAGCTTACGAGTGGGGATGTACCGCGATACGCCGCGAGATCCGAGCCGCAGATACCCGCCAAACGCAGCCGCACCACTGCTTCTCCGGCGCCCTGCGTGGCGGCGGGAGCATCAACGACACGCACCTGCCTGGGAGCCTCCAGGACAACCTGCTGCATAAGTCTCGCTCCTGTGTTGTTCGCACGCTCAGCACGGGCAGCGTGCAATCGGGCTGCACAGCCATACCCCTGCGCATGGGCAAGCGTTACGCTAAGCATAGCATAGCCGTCTGATCAGTGTGTGAACCCCGCCGCAGCCAGCCCAGCCTTCGCTTATATAGTAATTGTGCCTGTGGCGCCAAGGAATTGCACAGCTGCAGCCAGGGTGGGGGCACGCGGTGTGCTGCTCAGCATCCCGGCGTCAGCACTGCTGGCATGTTTCAACAAACAATGAGGCGATTATGAGCGTCCATCCTTTGGCCGGACAGCCGGCAACGCCCGACATGCTCACCAACGTACCACGGCTGATCGCTGCCTACTACCTCAACAAGCCAGACCCCACCGTTGCAGAGCAGCAGGTCGCATTTGGCACCTCAGGACATCGCGGCACCTCCGTGCATTCGTCGTTCAACGAAGATCACATCCTGGCGATTTGTCAGGCGATCAGCGAATGGCGGCGCGCCGAGGGCATCACCGGGCCGCTCTTTATTGGCATGGATACGCATGCGTTGTCCGAGCCGGCGCACTCGACCGCAATCGAAGTGTTTGCCGCCAACGGCCTAGAGATCATGGTGCAAAACGGCCTAGGATACGCGCCCACGCCGGTCATTTCTCATGCCATCTTGACCTATAATCGCGGCAAAAGCTCGGGCCTGGCCGATGGCGTTGTGATCACGCCGTCGCATAATCCGCCGGAGGATGGGGGCTTTAAGTACAACCCGCCTTCCGGGGGCCCGGCCGACACGCAGACTACCAAGCTCATCCAGAATCGGGCCAACGAGCTGTTACGCAATGGGCTCGCCGGGGTAAAGCGGATGCCGCTGTCCCGCGCACTGGCGGCTGACACCACGCACATGTACGACTACATCATGCCGTATGTGGAAGCTCTAGGCAGCGTCGTGGACATGCAGGCAATCGCCGGAGCCGGGCTTAGGATTGGCGTCGATCCGATGGGCGGTGCTGCCGTGCGCTTTTGGGACCCGATTGCCGAGCGCTATGGCCTTACGCTCGATGTCGTCAACCGCCGGATTGACCCGACCTTTGCGTTCATGACGGTAGACAAGGACGGCAAAATTCGGATGGACTGCTCGTCGCCCTACGCCATGGCCAGTTTGATCGGCCTTAAGGATCGCTTTGACATCGCCTTTGGCAACGACCCTGACGTGGATCGCCACGGTATCGTCACCCAGAGCGGCGGCCTGATGAACCCGAATCACTACCTGGCCGTGGCGATCGCCTACCTGTTCCAGCATCGGCCGGGCTGGCGATCGGACGCTGCCATCGGCAAAACATTGGTTTCCAGCTCGATGATTGATCGGGTGGCCGGGCAGCTTGGACGCAGGCTGGCGGAGGTGCCGGTCGGCTTCAAGTGGTTTGTGGATGGGTTGGTCGACGGCTCGTACGGCTTTGGCGGCGAGGAAAGCGCAGGCGCTTCCTTTTTGCGCATGGATGGGACGGTGTGGACGACCGACAAGGACGGAATTATCCTTGATCTGCTAGCCGCCGAGATGACCGCCACCACGCAGCGTGACCCCGCCGAGCATTACCGCGCACTGGAGGAGGAGTTTGGCAGTCCGGTGTACGAGCGCATGGACGCGCCAGCTACTCCGGCCCAAAAGGCGGTACTCAGCACCTTGTCGCCCGAGCAAGTAGCGGCGACCGAGCTGGCTGGCGAGTCGATCATTGCCAAACTAACGCACGCGCCCGCGAATCACGCCGCTATTGGGGGCCTCAAAGTGGTCACCGAGAACGGCTGGTTTGCCGCGCGGCCGTCGGGAACCGAGAATATTTACAAGATTTATGCCGAAAGCTTCAAGGGCACCGATCACCTGCGGCAGATAC
Source organism: bacterium (assembly GCA_016781505.1). Taxonomy (GTDB): domain Bacteria; phylum Chloroflexota; class Chloroflexia; order Chloroflexales; family Kallotenuaceae; genus LB3-1. The sequence continues at coordinate 26,444 of JADDQF010000119.1, read as the reverse complement.
AGGAGGAAGCGCAGGCCATCGTGGCGGCAACACTGCAAGCGGCCTAACCAGCCGGGGAATAGCGCGAGCCGGTGTTCCCGCTCCATGCTGGAGCCGTCATTCCAGCCACAGCGACACAGCCTGGCTGTTCACGTTGCTGAACAGCAACAACTCATCGTGGGCGGGCTACAGATTGGCATTCTGTTAGCTTATGTCAACAAAGGAAGAGCATGACGACACTTAAAACACGCACGCTGGGCAAGAGCGGTATCGAGGTGACCGAGGTCGGGATGGGGCTGTGGGCCGCCGGTGGCGACGCTTGGGGTCCGACCGATGATCAGGCCGTCCTGGACGCGATTGAATTTGCGCTCGAAACCGGCGTCAACTTTTTTGACACGGCGGACGTGTATGGCTCAGGCCATAGTGAGGAATTGTTGGGGCAGGCCATGCGTGGGCGTCGGGATCGGTTCATTGTGGCCAGCAAGATCGGCTGGCAGAATTTCGACTCTGAGCGCGGCCAGACGGCGTACACCAGCGTGGATAAGCTTATCGCGGGAGTGGAGAGCAACCTGCGCCGCTTGCAGACCGACTACATCGATGTGATGCAGAGCCACATCAGCTATCGCGAGGCGACAATGGAGGTGTTCCTGGAAGGCTTCAACCGGTTGCAGCAACAAGGCAAAATCCGCGCCTACGGTGTGAGCACCAGTGATTTCGAGTATCTTCAGCACTTCAACCATGACGGCCACTGCTCGACGCTGCAGATCGACTACAGCGTGCTGAATCGCACGCCCGAGGAAGAAATTCTGCCCTACTGCCAGCAACACCAAATTGGCGTGATCGTCAGAGGCCCGCTGGCGATGGGCATTTTGACCGGCAAGTTCACCGCCGAGACACAATTCGGCGCTGGCGACTTCCGCCAAAACTGGCAGGACGATCCCCAACAGCACGCGATCTTTATGGACGATTTAGCCAAGGTGGAGCGGCTGCGCTCCCTGGTGGAGGGCCGTTCACTAGCCCAATTCGCAGTGCAATTTGTGCTGGCTCACCCCGCGGTATCGACGGTCATTCCCGGCGCCAAAACCCGCCAACAAATTCGTGAGACCGTGGAAGCCGGCACGCTGCCACCCTTAACGCCAGACGAGCTGGCGTGCATCGCCGAAATAACCGAGCCTGGCGGCGGCCGTAAGATTTGGCCAGCCTAGCAAAAGGCTCTATTGGGCAAAATTGGCAAACGAATAGAGTCCTCCTCGGTGGTTCGAGGAGGACCCTGTTTGTTCCGACAGGCTGCTGTGTGTGGGATCTAACCAGCAGCAACCTTGGGCTGGCGTGCGGGGCGCACTTTGCGATACAGTGAGAGCAGAACCCGGAAAGCGAACTTCTCGATGCCGATCTTGCTTACGATCCGGAACGCGGCGATCAGCAGCAGCTGCAGCACAATGAATCGTCCGTCAAATTGGATCTGGCCCAGGCCCGACAGGACAAAAATCACGTTGAGGAGCGTCGCGCCGATAGCGGCCGGAACAACCAGAACTCCCGTCACGAATGCGAGCGCGACTGCCATTTCCATAAAGGGCATGCTGAACGAGATCAATGGCGTCAGGCCGCTCCAGACCAGAAAGTCAGCGATAGGTCGCCAGAATTCAAACGGAACCGGCAGCGTGCCGTCGGCGCCCAGCTTGAGGATCGGAAGGATCGGATCGCCAGTCAAGAAGCCAGCGCCGATTTTGGTCACACCCATCATCCACCACATGTAGCCAAGGTACAGGCGAACGGCAAGCCAGATTGGCGAAGCATAGGCATGGGTGAACGGCGACAACAGGATTGAACGAGTGCGGCCAAGGATCGAGCTATTGCGGTTTTCGGCTGTAGCGGTGCGGGCGGTGGTCATCATGGCGGTACTCCGTATCAAATGTTATAGAGTTTGATTTGCTTCGTGACGTAGCCTTAGTAAACCATTGATCAAGGTGTGACAACAGCGCCAAGCGCTACACGTACCGCTACAGGTAGCGCTACAAATCACCTAATCCGCACGTCGTAGACATATCTACGCGAATGCAAAGAGGCTGACAGTGGTCGCTAACATGCGCAGAACGGGGCAGCAGATGCTTGTGACACTGGGATTATCACTTGTCTTCATCTACGTTGTGATCTGTGCCCTGCTATATGCCGTACAGGAGCGTCTGTTGTTCTACCCCGAAGTGTTACCGCCGCGGTACACCTTCAACTTTTCCACGCGCTTCAACGAAGTGACACTCCCCGCCGAGGGGGCAACCCTGCATGCACTGCACTTCACTGTGGACGAGCCCAAAGGGGTGGTGTTGTATCTGCATGGAAATGCGGGGAGTGTTCGCACGTGGGGACTGGTCGCCTCCGACTTCGTTGCCCACAACTACGACGTGCTCATTCCGGATTACCGTGGGTATGGAAAAAGCACCGGGACGCTGACCGGCGAACGAATGCTGCAGGACGATGCCGCTATTATGTATAGCTACCTGTTGCAGCGGTATCCCGAGCAACAAATCGTGGTATATGGACGCTCGCTGGGAACTGGTCTTGCTGTTGCACTAGCAGCCACGCATGATCCGAAGCTGCTGATCCTCGAAACGCCCTACGTCAGCCTGCAGGCACTGGCGACTGCTCAATTTCCTTGGGTTCCGGGCTTCCTCTTTAAGTACCCGTTTCGAACAGATCGACTGATCGGCGCGGTAAAGTCTCCGGTCGTCCTGTTTCACGGCACAAACGACGACGTTATTCCCTACGCAGCCAGCGAGCAGCTGCTGCCGCTTATTCGCTCCCACCACAAACTGGTCACTATTGAGGGAGGTGGGCACAACAATCTGCGCGATTTTCCGGCGTATCAGCACCACCTGGCACAGTTGTTCAACGATTGATGCACCGCGCTAACGACACTATCTAATACCACACCGGCAAGGTCTATCGCAGAATCAACGACAAGTATTGCGATTGAACTGCGCGCTTCCGGATCGTGGCTGCGAACTTGCTGCCGCTTGTGCAGCATTTGCGAGTAACTGGGGCTTGTCTTGCCAGAATTGAGACATAGGGAAGCGTGGCCCCGGGCTTGCCGGCTTTTGCCACACATTGCTGTCACCGGGTGGTCATGCTCCAATGTGAATGAGCAAGCACAGTGGCTGGGGCAAAGGGCAGGAGCTAGACCTGAAATCTTCGATGGCTGCAGTGGAGCAGAGGACCTAGCTGAAGGAGAGCAAAGCCTTGTTAACTTATCAGAACCCCGTTTGGGACGGGTACATGGCCGATCCATTTGTGCTGCGGTGGGCAGGCATGTATTACGCCTACGGCACAAATGCCTCCGGCACCTCGCGTATCGAGAACGATGGCAAGATCTTTCGCGTTTTGCGCTCATCAGACCTTGTCCAGTGGGAGTGTGTGGGCGGCGCGCTTGAGCCACCAACCGATCCGCCACCAGAGGCTTGTTGGGCGCCGGAGGTTGCAGAGCGCGACGGCACCTTTTATTTATACTATTCGGCCTCCTCCGACGAGGGGGACGAGGGGCATCGGCTGCGAGTAGCTGTGGCCAGCCACCCTGCTGGGCCATTCCGGGATACAGGCAAGCCCTTGCTGCCCGAAGAAAACTTCACCATTGACGCCCACCCGTTTCACGATCCCAAGGACGGCAAGTGGTATCTGTTTTTTGCCAAAGATTTCTTTGATGAGCGGGTCGGCACTGGAGTCGCGGTTGTGCCACTCGCCGACGACATGCAAAGCGTTGCGGGACCGGTCACAACCGTCCTACGAGCGACGGCGGATTGGCAAATCTTCGCGCGTAACCGCCACATTTATGGTCAGGAATGGGCAGCCTGGCATACTGTTGAAGGTCCATTTGTGGTTTTTCACGACGAACAATACTTTTGCTTTTATAGTGGCGGCGCATGGACCACGCCTGACTATGGCGTGAGCTTCGGGGTGGCCGACAATGTGTTAGGTCCGTACCATGACGAGTGGAGCGCGACCGGCCCCAGCGTTTTACGTGGCATAGACGGCAAAGTGCTCGGACCAGGCCATAACTCGCTGATCGTCGGCCCGGATAACCAGACGGAGTACCTGGTGTATCACGCTTGGGATCCAGCGCAAACAGCGCGCCGCATGTGTATCGATCCGCTCCATTGGACGCCACAAGGACCACGCTGCGCCGGACCGACGACTGAGCCGCAAACAATTGCCGTCCAACCACCTCAGGGAGAAGCGCGGTGACGGTGCGGGACACAACTGAAAGGTATCAACCATGAACCAAGGTAGAAAACAGCCGAATCGCGAATCTGCTGCCGAAGGCCGGTTGCTCGCACAGCCAGGGACGGCAACAGAAGCGGGACCGACGGGCCTACACCAGCTCGGCTTGGACAGGAGCCGTGATGCGCTGCTGTACGTGCCGACGGGATACCAGCCCGAAACGCCGGCTCCACTAGCGCTCATGCTGCATGGCGCCGGCGGCGTAGCCCAACATGGATTAGCACTGCTCCAGTCATTTGCCGACACAACAGGCATGATTGTGCTTGCGCCACCATCCCGCCGCCAAACGTGGGATGTTATTTATGGCAGCTACGGCCCCGATATTGCGTTTATCGACCAAGCGCTGAGCCACACCTTTAGCCGCTATGCCGTCGATCCCGGTCGGTTGGCGGTTGGCGGATTTTCAGATGGCGCGTCTTACGCCCTTTCGGTTGGCATCACGAACGGCGACCTGTTTACGCATGTGCTTGCGTTTTCACCAGGCTTTATGGTGCCGGCCGACCAGCGGGGCACGCCCCGCATCTTTGTCTCGCATGGCACCAACGATCAGGTACTGCCCATCGATCGCTGTAGCCATCGAATTGTCCCGCAACTCCAGCAGGCCGGCTACGATGTTTTGTATCGCGAGTTCGTGGGCCCGCATACGGTTCCATCCGACATTGCGAGTGAGGCGGCTGCCTGGTTTACGGCAGCATAAGTTGCACAGGCACGTGTTAGCTTACGGGTTGCGGACAGCTGATTAACCACATGCCAGCAGGGCGTTTTGAAGGGACCAGGCGAGGACAGCATGCAGATTGGAACCAGTGCAGCGGAGTTTAGGTGGGCCGTTGGCATCGAAGACACGTTTATCCCGCAGGTAGCCAGCACCACCGGCCGCATGTTGGACGAGTACGATTTGACCCAGCACTACCGGTTTTGGCAAGAAGACCTCGCATTAGCAGCATCGTTAGGTGTACGCACGATGCGCTATGGCATTCCCTGGTACAAGGTAAATCCGGCCCGCGGCGTCTTCGATTGGTCGTGGACGGATGAGGTCCTGCCCTACATGATCCGCGATCTCAAGATCGAGCCGATTATTGATCTGGTGCACTACGGCTGCCCGCTCTGGCTCCAGCGGGAATTCGCCAACCCAACCTACGCCGAACAGGTCGCCGAATATGCTGCGGCTTTTGTTGAGCGCTATCGCGGCCTGACGCGCTTCTACACCCCGCTCAACGAGCCGCTGGTGAACACGCGGTATTGCGGCTATACCGGCTACTGGCCGCCGTATCTGCGGGGCTGGCCCGGCTATGTCAGCATCCTGATGGCACTAACCCATGGCATGTCACGCACGATCGCAGCAATTCGCGAGCTGCAGCCCGACGCGGTGATCGTCCAAGCTGAGGCATCGTCGGCGAACAGCACAGCTGATTCGTCGCTTGCGGACGAGCTGGAGTTTGTCCGCCGCCGGCAGTTCCTACCCAATGATCTGGTGTTGGGTCGCGTGGACGACGCACATCCGATGCAGGACTGGCTGCTCCGCAACGGCGCCCCACCCGCGCTGCTGCAATGGCTGCACGCACACCCACAGCCGATCGACATTGTCGGCGTGAACTTCTACCCCGGCATGAGCTGTTATCGTCTGCTGCGCCAGGGTGAGGCAGTGGTACGCAAGCGCTACTACGGCGGGGCAGCCGAGCTCGAGCACATTCTGCGCGCCTACCACGATCATTACCAGCGTCCGGTCATGATTACCGAAATCAGCACACCCGGCCCGGTTGAACGGCGGGCACGTTGGCTATCGGCGTCGCTGGGAGCCGTGCGCAATATGCGCACGGCAGGCATTCCGGTAGTTGGATATACCTGGTGGCCATTGTTCAGCCTGATTACCTGGCAGTATCGCCGCGGCCGCAAGCTGGTCGACGCGTATCTGGCGCACATGGGGTTGTGGGATCTGCGCAGCGCTGGCACCGACACGTTCCAGCGCAATCCAACCAAGCTTGTCGCGCTGTACGCGGACTGTGTTGCCAACTCCCAACGCGTAGTGGGGGAGGTTGGCGGCAAGGCTGGGGATTTGGTATCCAGTGACCTTGGTGTTGGCAGCCTGAACAGACCTGTGTAATCCACACAGGCTGCAGTGCAAGCATTTACACTGCTTGCCTAGGCGCCCGACGAAGTGCTATGGTATCGGTTGCAAGCGAATTGTAGCTCCAATCGATGGTGGCACGCAGCGCTTGCTGCCGAGCTGGCAGATCGCGCGCGCCACCTGTGAGCAGTGGCAGACGTTTTTGGAGCCGCGCCAACAAAGCTTGGGGAGGCAGAAGTCGCACGCGCGGCGCCGCTAGTTCAATCGCCAAGGGCAGACCATCGAGCTGGTGGCAGATTTCGACCACAGCGGCGGCATTTTCGCTGGTGAGCCGGAAGGTGGGATGAACGGCTTGGGCTCGCTCGACAAACAATCGCACCGCTTCACATTGAGACAATACCTCAAGCTTGGGTAGGCGCCCGACAGCGGGCAACGCCAAAGGCAGCACCGGAAAGGCGTGCTCGCCATACACCTGGAGCAGCTCGCGACTGGTGACCAGCACGTGAAGTGCGGGCGCGACTTGCAGGAACCGGGCAACCAGCGGCGCGGCTTCCATAAGATGCTCGAAGTTATCCAGCACCAACAACAGCTGCTTCTCACGAAAATATGTTGTAACGGTTTCAAGCAGCGGCTGGGTGCCGGCTTCCGCCAAACCCAATGATTGGGCAATCTAACACACAAGGCGATGGTGTGCTCCTCCGTCGCCTTGTGTGCTTGTTAATGCATCGCAAGCAGATCAACAGCGCAACCAAACCCGCAGGTATCTGACGACATGCAGCACCCGAGCGTTCATCCTAGACAGCCCAGGAGCGACAGGTAAGTTGGGCTTGTGGCATAGTTCATGCGCCGCTGGACCAAACGCACCAGGTAAGCGCCCGTTACGGGCCATAGCAATAAGTAGCCTTGTGCATGAAGGTGAACAATGGCAATGTTTCTGCGGGTGGACAGCAAAGTCATCAACATGGATTTGGTCTTCGAAATCGACGATTACGGCGACCGTATGCGGGTCTTTTACGCAGTGTCGTCCAGCGACACAAACGGCGTGCAACAGCCAGCATACGCCGAGCTACGCGGAACATCGGCCGACGCTTTGCGCAACTGGCTAGCGCACAACGCAGCGGACATCGGCTCATCCACCAGCGAAGACTAACAGCATCCATCCACCGGCCGGTGGAGGTTGCCGGCTGACATCGGGCCAGATTCTCAGATGTGACTTTGCAGGGGGGTTGGGTTTACGTTCGTTCGTATCGGAGCGAAACATGGGGCGTGAGCGACAACCTGCGGCTAGCGAACAAGTGGTTGGGCAGCGTGACAAGGATCAGTTTCCGTCTGGTCGCATCAAGCACAAAGCAACGTCGCCTGCCCGTGCCGATACAGGAGCTAGACCCCTACCGCTTTTGCCTGGTTATCATGATCCAGCAAGGCTTGCTCAACCTTTTGCAACAAATCGGTCACATCAAAGGGCTTGAAGACGACATGAACGCCTTCGGCTATAAATGCCGGATCTTTTTCGGCTCGAGCTGTGGATGCAGTGGTACAAATGATGATGGGAATATGTTTGGTGGCAGCTTGCAGCTTAAGCTGTTCAACCAATTGGCCGCCTACGGGTTCGTGGCCAGAAAAGTAATCAAGAATGATCAGATGCGGCTGCAGCTCCGCAATCTCGTTCGGCGCGATAAAATCGGAAAGGACGACCTCGTACTCTTCAACGCTCAGCAAGTCGTGAAACAGAGCTAATATTTCCTCGTTGTCGTCAATCACTAAAATACGTCGGTACATCCCGCTACTCCTCTCACTTACCGCAACCCGCTCTGGCCGCATCTATTATAGCGGATTGGGTCTGTCGTGCATAGGGCTTCATGATGGAGGCAGATTTGCTCGGTAGCCACCTCAGCAGGAACAGCAGCTAAGCCAAAAAGATGCAGCCTGGCAGGCTGCCTGTTGGCACCTTTGCTCAGATGCACGAGGCCTATGGAGCCCATCCCGATGATCTTCAATACCCTGCAGCGCCATTGCGAGGAGCGAAGCCGAAGGCAAACGGCCCATTACCACGACCAGGCATGCGTGTCTTGGTGGTGCTTGTGTATTGTGGGGTCGGCTGCGCATAGATTTCGAAGCGAGAGCTTACGCAATCCGGCAACAACACCCGCAACAGCGCCTGGCCGTATGCGTTGCTCACCGCCGCCTGTCCCACATCGACCAGTTCATTCCGTACATCGTCGACAAAAAAGCGCACGTCTGGTAATGGAGGCTCTGAGCTATCCCACCTGCCATTTCGATTATGGTCGACCCAGGCGGTTGCCGTTCGGACCCACACACAATCGCCCTGCATGAACATCCCTGGCCAGCCCTTAGCTAATATGCTGAGAGTGATTGTGGTAATCAAGATTATCGGTAATAGACGTCGAAGCTGAAGCACCATTTCGCCAAGCACCCGTTGCGCTTATGATAAAGCCGCACGCTGTACACAGCATCGCAGGCCACGCAGCACGATGTTGGGTAGAGTATCACATCCGTTGGGGTCAAGCTTTGCAGCAAGGGTAAAGCAATGTGCTCTGCTCGTCGGTAACAAGTTGACGCTGTGGCTATGGTTTGCTGACCGTTGATCGAAACAATCTTCTGCGGCCTGCTCCCGTTCATACAACCGGATATTGAACACGCCGTAAGCCAAAAACAGCACTGGCACAAGAGTTGCGGCATTGCGCGGCCATGTTAAGCAAAGAGCAGGAGACGTTTATGGCGAACGAAGAATACAGCCTTGAACTGCGCGCGGTCGAGACCAGCCCGGCGGAGGACGGGGGCGAGCAGGTTTTGCTGCATACAAACGATGGAACGATCAACTGCCGCTTTCATTCGTCGGAGACCGGCGATACAGCTGTGCTATGGGTCTTTGGCGCGGGAGGCGGGCTAGGAGGTCCGGCAGGCGGACTGTACACACGGCTAGCCGCCCAGCTGGCGCCCGAAGGCACTGCATCGCTGCGCCTTGATTATCGTCGGCCGGGAGCGCTGATTCCCTGCGTGCTCGATGTGCTGGTTGGCATGGCCTATCTCGGCGCTCAAGGTCGCTCGCGGGTCGTGCTGGTTGGCCACTCGTTTGGTGGCGCTGTGGTCATCTCGGCTGGAGCAGCCAGTCCTGAAGTGATTGGCGTTGCGGCCTTGAGCAGCCAAACGGCAGGTACCGGCCAAGTGGGCGACATCAGTCCACGTCCGCTGCTGCTCATGCATGGCACTGCCGATGAAATCTTGCCGGATACTTGCTCCCGCAATTTGTACCAACGAGCAGGCGAGCCGCGTCAACTGCTGCTGTATGAAAACTGTCGCCATGGACTGGACGATTGCCGCGACGACATCGACCGGGATTTGCTGGCCTGGATTCGTGACGTTGTGCGGGAGCGCGACCAAACAGTCGCTGCGGGCGAGTGAGCGCGTGCAGTCAGTCAGCATACAGAATTGAACGACAGCGCAAAACGGAGTTTCCATGACCGACCGACAAGCGGGGCGGCAACCGCCCGAGCAGCAATTAAATCTTGCACTCGAACAGGTGCGGGCACACTGTGACGCTCTGCGCCAACAGCTGCACGAACTGCAGCAGCGGCACACGCGCTATCTACGCGAGCTGGACCAAAAGCGCCATTTCCTGGCGTATGCCACGCCCGAGGACGACGCGCTGGAGATTGCCAAGGCGGCAGCACTGATTCCGGTGTACGAGCAAACGCTTGCGCGCCTTCAACCCGAGATGCGCGATGGGCAGCAAGAGCTTGTGGTTGCCGAACGAGCTCTCCGCCAGCTTGAGGAACGGGGCCGCCTCAGCTGAAAGGGCTAAGCGCAGACGCGCCCAACAGATGCCAAGCTCGGACGAGGGGCTACGGTTACTGGCGGTGTGTGGCGTTTGGCAACATCGTTCACCCATCTGCACCCCTTCATAGCCGCAGCTGCACTGCCGGGGAACAGCCAGCGTTATGTCCTGGAATGGCGCCGCTTCGTTGTCCCTCACACAGTGACAAAAACCTTTAGCTGGCCGGATGCGCCAACACTCCGCTGTGCGTCAGGGTGACGGGCTTGATCGTGCCGTCCGCGCGAAACTCCAGACGGTCAAGGCAAACAACCCGGTGATGCGGGCTAACAGCGCCCAGCGGACGGCGGTGGTAACAGATAACCCACTCATCCTCGGTGCCGGGCAAGCGCAAAACCGAGTGATGCCCCGCGCCCTCGGCTACTTCGGGATTGTTTTCGAGGATCTTGCCAACGTACTCGAACGGACCATACGGATTATCCGCGATGCCATACGCCGCGAGGTAGCTCTGGTTGGTCCAGTTGCCTTCGCTCCACATCAGATAATACAAGCCTCGGCGCTTAACCATGAACGGCCCCTCGACGTAATCCGGCGACGGTGTAATCTCCTGAAAATCCCGATGAATGGCGCACATCGTGGGAGTGAGCGGGGCCACAACACAATGGGCATGACCACCAAAGTACAAATAGGCCCGGCCGTCGTCGTCCACAAAGCAGTGTGCGTCGATGGGCTGCGCTCCGTGCGGGTAGTAGCCAACCAGCGGCCGGCCAATCGCATCGCGAAACGGTCCGGCAGGCGAGTCCGACACCGCGACGCCCAAGCCAGCGCCATCGCCGGCCGAAAAGTACAAATAATATTTGCCATGTTTCTCAGCACACGAGGGCGCCCACGCAGCGTAGTTCGTGGACCATGCAACATCCTTAAAGTGAAGAATGACACCTTCATTACGCCAGTCGGTCAGGTCGGATGACGACCAACATTCAAAAAAGACCTGGTCATGATGATCACGGGACGTTGTCGGATAGATGTAGTAGCGGCCGGCAAAGCAATGAATTTCCGGATCGGCATACCAGCCGTCAAACAGCGGATTGCCGCTCCAACGGTCGGCCGCTCTGTGATGCTCAAGCATGGTCCCTCCTGCGTCGCGACTGTATGTTTATTGCTGCATTGGCTGCAACCAATGTCCGTTCCCTCTCCTTTGATTCAGCGGATAAAGGTGGCAGGCCTCCTACTTCCCTTGGTCGCACGCGATGAGCCTGCAGCACCACTTGCACCGCGCCTCCGACGCACTGGCGACAGCTGTTGCGTCTAGCGATACAGGAAACCTCCAAGCATCGCGGCTGCCCCAATAATGATCGGCACCGGCACCCGCCGGGTGAGTGCCAGGCCAACACTGGCAACAACAATCAGCAGGCTGCCAAAGTCGAATGCACTTCCCTGCACCAGCCCAACGATCACCACCGCAAACGAGCCGGCCACGGCCAAACCAAGACCTCGAAGAAACCCTTGCACTGCCCAATGCGTCCCGATCCGACGATACACCCGCTCAACAACCAGAATCAGCAAAGGCGGCAACGTAATAGCCACCGTGGCAAGCAGCGCGCCACGCACGTCATCGACCAGATAGCCCAAGCTCACGACCCATAATCCGGTCGGGCCCGGCGTGACTTGCCCGATCGCTAACGCTTCTGCGAACTGCTGCTCGGACGCATAGCCTAGCGGAGGTAGATCGTGATACAGCATAGGCAGATTCCCGCTACCGCCTGTTGAGAACAAGGTAGCGCGGAGGATCAGCAGAAATAAGCGTACCGGATCAATCATACGCCACCCGTGGGCTTGTTCCGGCTCAGCCAATGGTAGCCAAACGTCCCACATAGTCCGGCTGCTCCTAGCACAAGCACGATTGGCATGCGCAGCATGACCACCCCCAGGGCAGCGCCTACCAACAGCCCAAGGCTTAAGGCTAAGCTTTGCCAATTCTCGGCGCGGCTGGATCGTAGTAACGGATGTGCTAGCTGCCATGACATCAGTATGCCCAACCCAATGGTGGCTGGAATAATTCCGCGTAGTGCTGCCTGGATCACGTTGAGGTGTTGCATGCTGCGGTAGATGGCCGTCGCAACGATGGTCAGCGTTACGCTTGGCACCAGCAAGCCGCCGAGCGCCGCGACAACACCCCACGCGCCTGATAAGCGCCAGCCAAGCAGTGTCGTAAGCGCGAGTAGATTAATACCGGGCACAATCTGACAAATAGCCCACGCTTTGGTCACCTCGTCATCGCTGACCCAACCCCGCTGTTCAACAATGACCCGCCGGATCAAAAACAACGTTGACGAACCGCCGCCGAACGATTGGCCTCCAATGCTAAGCCAAGCCAACAACAGGGGCAGCAGCGGAAGTGGCTGTAACGCGGTATCGTCTTGACGGGTATTTGCCTTCGAGCGTGTCTCCCAACGCTGTCTTGAGAACAAGGGCATGTCGCATCCTTTCAACTGACCGTTCCGAACTGGGTACGTGCTATACTCGTGTCATGCAGCGTCCACTCGTTTCGAGGATGGTATGGCGCAAAAGCATTCACGCCTCACATCTGCCGGCCGCCTTGTCTGGTTCGTTGAGCGATTATGGTACCTAGCGCGCGAGCTGCCGGTGCGCCAGACGCCGATTGATCAGATTGCGGAATTTGACCAAGATTGTTGGTTCGGCCTGACATCGCTCCCCACCTGTCGGGCCGTAGCCCAGCACGCCCGCCGCATCTTCGAGGCGGATTTACGCTATCCGATCATCCTTTCGGCGGAGGGCTATCTGATGGACGGGGGCCACCGGCTCGCGAAAGCGTACCTGCTTCAGCTACCTACCGTGCCCGCCGTGCAATTTCTGCGCAACCCAGAGCCCGACTACATCCTCCCGCCCGACACTCCCCTACCTACTGAGCCACGTATTCCCACCATCCGGCAGTGACCCGGTTTAAGCGTATAATGCCACATAGTTGCCTCACAATATGTCCATAGTGGCGGTACGAGCTACCATGGCCTGAGGCCGTCCGCCAACATGGGGCTTATTCGAATGCGTCACATGCTTGGTGGGCAAGCCCAACGAGCGTCAAGACGTGACCAACCGTCCAGGCTTTTGATGGAGTGTTTGTGCCATGCAGCCAACCACCGACCAAGACCAAACCCTCCACACCTCGGCCGGCGATTTTCCGCTGCAGGAATACCGCCTGCGTCAGGCTGGGCGAGAGTGGCGTATCCTCCATACGGGTGCGGTGCTGACCTACGCCGACGAGTCGCATTTTTTTCGCGAGCTGCGCGACCGCCTGCCGTACGGAGTTGCTTTGTGGCCTGCCGCGATTGCCCTGGCTCACGAAGTTACCTCCCGCGCCGAAGCTTTCCGCGGCACGCACGTCTTGGAGCTTGGCGCCGGCACGGGGCTGCCGGGGATTGTCGCAGCATCGCTTGGAGCAGAGGTGGTCCAGACCGACCGTCACGAGCTGGCCATGTCGGTCTGCCGGCGCAATGGTACCCGTAACGGCATCCAAACGATTGAGTACCGCTTGGTCGATTGGGTTAACTGGCACGATACCGCGCGCTACCAATGGATCTTGGGCTCGGACATCTTGTACGGCGAGGCGCTGCATCCTCACCTGCAGCGCATCTTCGAGTCCAACCTGGCGCCCGGCGGCAGCGTGCTGCTTTCCGACCCGCTGCGCGATCCAAGTCTCCGTCTCCTGGAGGCGATGGAGGCGAACGGCTGGACGATCTCGTTTACCAAGTGGAGTGTGGGAGAGGAGACTGAGCTACGTTCCATCGGCCTCTTTGAGCTGACAATGCCCCACTAACCCCAACGCTTTGTCCATCTTGTTTATACGTGTGCCTGTCTTTTGTTGCCCCCGCACCGCACGGCTCGAAGCTTTGCTTGCCAGGACAATATGAGCTTGTACCAGAGGCTGCTTACTCCGTCCGTTACCCTACGGAGGACGCTCCTAATGCTTGTTCTGTGGGCCGCCTGGTCCTCGCTGCGCTGTTTGCTGGATGCTTTAGCCTACCCATGTAGGTGATTGTGCCTATAACAATGCGTGCGGTGCAGCGCTATACTCGTTGTATCACCCCCTCCCACAGGGGATGGGAGAGGAACGAGCTATGACGCAACATGAACAGCACAAGCAGCATGGGCAGCACAACCACGCTGCCCCCGCGCTGCGCCACACGCCACAAGCACCCGAGCAGCACGCCATGTCTCAGATGCGGGAGCAAGCCAGCCCGGAAGTCGCTGTCCATGGCAGCCAGCACGCTGCGCACGCCACCCATACCGGCCCTGCCAACCAGTCCGACCACAGCGGCCACGCCGGACACTCCGAGGCGATGTTTGCCCGCCCATTCTGGATCTCGCTGGTGTTGACGATTCCGGTGCTGGTGTATGGGCATTTGTTTCAAGAGCTTCTCGGCTACACTGCACCCCGCTTTCCCGGCTCAAGGTATTTGCCGTTTGTCTTGGGCAGCATTATCTACTGGTACGGCGGCTGGGTGTTTTTGTCGAGTGCGGTTGGCGAGCTCAAAAATCGTGCTCCAGGCATGATGACGCTGGTCGCACTGGCGATCTCGACGGCATACCTGTACAGCGTCGCCGCCACGTTTGGTCTTGTTTCCGGCATGGACTTTTATTGGTAACTGGCCACGCTGGTCACCATTATGCTGCTTGGCCACTGGATGGAAATACGAGCCGTGGGCAGCGCCCAGAGCGCTCTCGACGAGCTCGCCAAGCTTCTGCCGGATACTGCCGAGCGGATAATCAGTGGCCAGACGGAAATCGTATCGGTGAGTGCCTTACGGGATAACGATCTGGTGTTGGTTCGACCTGGGGCGAGTGTGCCAGTAGATGGCCAGGTCGCCGACGGCGAAAGCCAGGTCAACGAAGCCATGATTACCGGCGAAAGTCGGCCTGTGCACAAGCGCCAGGGCGACGAGGTGATTGCGGGCACCGTTAACGGCAGCGGATCGCTCCGGGTACGTATTACCCACACCGGTGAACAAACCACGCTGTCGGGCATCATGCGGCTGGTTGCCGAAGCACAAAACAGCCGCAGCCGGGCGCAAGATCTGGCGAATCGGGCCGCGTTTTATCTCACGTTTGTGGCGATTACGGTCGCGCTGCTCACACTCGTCGGCTGGAGCATTGCCCGCGGCTTCGACAACTATACTTTGGAACGCGTTGTGACCGTGCTGGTGGTCGCATGCCCCCATGCGCTAGGCTTGGCGATTCCACTGGTGATCGCCATCTCAACCACGCTGTCGGCGCGCAATGGCATCTTGGTGCGTGACCGGCTGGCGTTGGAAGCAGCGCGCAAGCTCAACGTCGTCGTTTTTGATAAAACCGGCACGTTAACCCGTGGCGAGCAAGGCTTAGTAGGTATTGCGACGACGGGCTCCATTGCCGAGACCGAGGCATTAGCCCTTGCCGCAGCCATCGAAGGCGATAGCGAGCATATTGTGGCCAAGGCATTACGCGCGGCAGCCCACGAACGAAATGTCGCGTTCCCGGCCGTGACGAAGTTTAGCTCACTGCCAGGCCGTGGCGTGCAAGCAACCGTGAATGGGCGCACGCTCAAAGTTGGCGGACCACGCTTACTGGAAGCTGAGGGGGTGGCTGTGCCGCCCGAGCTAGCCAAGCAGACCCAGCAATGGGGCGCGCGCGGCCAAACCGTGGTGTATTTGCTGGAAGGGCAGCAGGTCCTGGCGGCCTTTGCCTTGGCGGACGTTATTCGGCCCGAAAGCCGCGAAGCGATTGCAATGCTGCGCGGCCAAGGTGTGAACGTAGCGATGTTGACCGGCGACAGCGACGATGTGGCGCGCTGGGTGGCCGCCGAGCTGGGGATCGAGACCTACTTTGCCCAGGTGCTGCCTGAGCACAAGAGCGAGAAAGTCAGGGAATTGCAGCGGAGCGGGGCGAAAGTGGCGATGGTCGGCGACGGCGTGAACGACGCGCCTGCCCTGGCCCAGGCGGATGTCGGGATTGCGATTGGCGCAGGCACGGATGTTGCGCGTGCTTCCGCGGGCATTGTACTCGTCAAGAATGACCCCCGCGATATTGCTCGCATCATGACGCTATCGAAAGCCAGCTACCGCAAAATGACCCAAAACCTGGCCTGGGCGATCGGCTACAACGTGATTGCCTTGCCTTTAGCGGCCGGTGTGCTGGCCAGCAGCGGGATCGTGATGCCGGCTTGGGTTGGCGGTTTGCTGATGTCGTTATCAACCATTATTGTGGCACTAAATGCGCAGACCTTACGCGGTTTGCCGCTGCGGCGCGACGATCACGCAGCGCCGGCACGTGCCCTGGCACAGGTCTAACGAAAGGACAGTGCAGTTATGCATGATCCCCAACGTCGTATCGCACGGCTCCGCACGATCGCTGGGCATGTGCGCGGCGTCCAACGTATGGAGCGCGACGACGCGTACTGTATCGACCTGATCAAGCAGGTGCAGGCGATTCAAGCGGCACTGGATAAGTTTGCCGGATTAGTGTTAGAGCATCATCTGGCAACATGTGTCACCGAAACCATCCGGAGTGAGGACGAAGCGGAGCGGGAGCGTGTGGTCACGGAGCTTGTCCAGGTGTACGCGCCCTTAGGCGAAGGCGGGCCACACGGGGAGCTTTTTGCGCTTTCCCGGCTCGACCGCCTGCAAAAGGTGGAAAGCGATGTGCAGCAGATCGAGCAGCTTGTGACCGGCGATGCCTATTGCATCGACATTATTCAACGCGCGCAGCAGGCGAAAGCGGCCTTGGAACGGTTCAACGCCCGTGTTTTGTCCGACCATCTGAATGGCTGTATCACCGATGCAATTCGTGGCGATCAGGTTGCCGAGCGCGAGCACAAGCTGCGCGAGCTGTTGCAGCTATTCACCACCGCAAATACATTACAAGCCAGCTAACGTAGGACTGAAGGAAGGGAGCATATTTGTGAAAGCAATACACATGATCATTGTTGGCCTGATTGCATTGGCACTCGCGGGCTGCGGTGCACAACAATCAGGAAGTGCGGCGGCTCATGGCGACGACCCTGTGGCAGCCTCAGGAACCGCGCATGGAACGAGTCACGGCGGCGATGCACCCTATGACGCCCAATTTATCGACGGGATGACAGTTCATCATCAAGGTGCGGTGGCCATGGCGGAGCAAGCGCTGCAAGAAAGCCGGCGACCGGAAATTAAGCAGCTGGCCCAAAACATCATCGCGACCCAAAAGCTCGAGATTGAGCAGATGGCGACCTGGCGCAAGCAGTGGTATCCCGATGTTGCCGCAACGGAAGGAACAGGCGGCCACATGGGCGCCATGGAGCTATCAAGCGACACGTCGATCCCGTTTGACCAGCGGTTTATTACGGCGATGATCGACCACCACAACGGCGCGATCGCGATGGCCAAGGAAGCGCAGACCAAGGCCGAGCATGGCGAAATCAAGCAGCTCGCGCAGAACATTATCACTGCGCAGGAAGCCGAAGTGAAGCAGCTGCAGGAGTGGCAAACAGCCTGGTTTGCACAATAAGTGGCTCTGACACGTCAAGGTAGGTTATCGTTCACCTACCTTGACGGCATAGAGCTACACATGTTCAAAGCCCTACAGCCGTTTGTAGCGCGTGGGCCGATAGTGCCTGAGCTGCGTGTCGATTGGGTGCAAAACGACCAATGGAATCTCGCGGTTAGTGCGTTCTTGGTAGCGGGCATAGGGCGGATAGAGCTGCAGGAGCAAGGGCCAGAAGCGACTGTGCTCTTCTGGTGTTGCCGCTCGTGCTCGCACCCGTCCGCGCGCCGGGCCGATTTGTACCAACGCGCGGGGCTTCGCTTGCAGATTGAACCACCAGGTTGGATGTTGCCTGGCGCCACCGTTCGAGGCCACCAGAATCAAAAGGTTGTCGACCGGCAGGTAGAGCAGTGGTGCCGTGCGAAGCCGACCTGTGCGTCGTCCCCACGTTGTCAACAGCAGCATTGGCATTCCGAGCAGCGTAGCGCCAAAGCGTCCTCTGCTCAATCGATACACCAGGATATGCAGCTTGGTAACCAGTCCTTGTAGGCGAGCAACGTGCCGCGGATAAGGGCGGCCATAAGTGGCAGGCGAATCTATGATCATAGCCAGGCTCCTCGGCTGTACGTGCGAATCCGTGATGGAGCTTAGCAGATCGGCGACCACCGGGCAGAGCGACATGTGGCAGGCGTGCCCGAAGATTGGGGAATGGTATGGGCACGCGCTGTAGCTCTTCACTGACATGCTGACTGACCTGCCGCGTCGCTGCCACATCGCCGGTTGGAAGCGATTCAAGCAGAGTGTTGCGCTGCTTGAACTTTAGCCAATACCGAGAAGGTGGCACATCGTTCAGCAACCCATGGGTGAGCGTGGTCCAACGTTCATACAACACGTTGCGCTGTGGTGTTGGGAAACCAAGCAGTTAGGCAATCCATTCGCCGTATCATGGCAGACGTGTTTCAGCAAGCGGCAGTGCTGCATACGGTCACTTCAAGCAGGCTGAGTAAACCGGTTTTAGCACATCTGTTTTGCTGTGGCACGCGTTCTGCTATTATTTAAGTAACAATCCTGCCATTGGGACAGGATCGGGGAACCGGGGTAATTACAAGAAAGGAACGAGGATGAGTACTCAGCAGGACCCACAGGATCAGCAAAACCAGGGCAACACCGTCAAAAATCCGGATGATTGGAAAACTGGCGGTGAGCCGATGACGGGTGCGCAGCGCTCGTATCTGCACACGCTGGCTGAAGAGGCCGGCGAGGAGGTGGACGACAACCTGTCCAAGGCCGAGGCATCCAAGCAGATTGATGCATTGCAGGAGAAGACAGGCCGCGGCGCCGATCAGAATCAATAGCAGCGATACGTCACAGGCAGCGGCGACAACCCGGCGGACGACTCAGTGCGTTGACACTCGGTCGTCCGCCTCTTTTTTAATCGATCCACTACGTTCGGGTGATCCGCCAGGTCTTGCTACAAGACCAGCCAGATCACAGCTGAGCGTATGCTGCTCGCCGATGTGCCAGCAGGGGTGTGTTTAGCTCTTGATACGCGTCCAGCCGCTTACTGCCAGGGCCAAGCCAACCACGATCATGAAGCCGATCAGCTTGCCCATACCTGCCGTATGCACCAGCACAATGGCAATCATTCCACCAATCACGATACCACAGCCGCACAACAGCAGCAGCAGGCCGCTGACAATACGACCCATCTTACGTGATCCTACCGAGGGCACATTTTCAGGAGTGGGGGCCGAAACCGGCGGCTCGGCAGAAGATGGAGTGAGGGGCGACATGATCAATCCTTTCGTGCACACAGCGGAGCGGGAACGAGCTGTGTTTTAAGCACCTGTGATCATACGATTGCGCAGGTAGGTACACAAATATCGCAGGTCCTGCTCACAGGCAAACACACGGCTGCCCGACATACATTCCAGGGGCACGGTACGCCTGCTATCCGCACCGCAATCTGAAAGGTTCCATTATGCACTTCAGCGGGCTCTTTCCCGCTGCAATTGGTATTGCCCAAGCTGAGTAATAAGCAAGCCGACGGCAACAATCGCGTACAATAGTGCGCATCCGGCGCTGTGCCACCAGCACTCAACGCTCGACAGGAGCACATAATGGCCGAAAATTCACCGGCAGCACTGGTCCATACCCTGTATCACCAGCTTGCAGCCCTGCCCGCCTGGCACGAGATCGCCGACACGGACGCGATTGTGGAGGCCGCGCTGACGATCCAGCAGATTCCTGCGCCAACTTTTGCGGAAGCACAACGTGCGCGCTACGTCCATGATCAAATGGTTGCGCTGGGACTAGCTGAGGTGCAGCTGGATGCCCTGCACAACGTTTACGGCTCTCTTCCCGGCCGTCGCGCAGGGCCGGGCATACTCATCAGCGCCCACACCGACACAGTCTTTGCCCAGGACGTCAACCTGACGGTTCGCCGGGATGGCCAACGTATTTATGGTCCAGGCCTCAGCGACAACAGCATCAGCGTCGCCGCGCTGCTCCACCTGGCTCGCGTGCTCAAGCAGCATCAGCTGCAGACCGACCACACCCTCTGGTTTGTGGCAAATACGGGCGAAGAAGGGTTAGGAGATTTGGCCGGCATGCGGGCGGTGATCAATCATCTGCACCACAAGGTTGGCGCAGTAGTGGTCGTGGATGCCCAATTCGGCACTGTGGTCCACGCCGGGGTTGCCTCCCGCCGTTATCGCATCAGCGTTGCAGCAGCCGGTGGACATTCCTGGCAGGATTGGGGAGCACCTAGTGCAGTGCATGTGCTCGTGCGCCTGGGCGCTCGCCTCACAGAGCTGGCAATGTCCGTCGATCCAAAAAGTACCTTCAATATCGGTGTCATCGAAGGCGGGACAACAGTCAATGCGATTGCGCAGCACGCCAGCCTCCTGCTCGACCTCCGCTCCGTCGACGAAGCCCGCCTTGCAGCCCTGATTGCGCAGGTTGAGACCATCGTGGCGGATGTCACAGCCGAGGAGCGCGGTGTAACGGTTCGGCTTGAGACCGTGGGGGATCGACCAGGCGGGAGCATTGAACGGCAACATCCACTAGCCCAACTTGCCAGTGCTGCGTATATGGCGGTGGGTGCCAATGTAATCTTTGACGCTGCCAGCACAGACGCCAATGTACCGCTTAGTCGTGGTATTCCAGCGGTTTGTATTGGCATGTCCAGGGGTGGAAACGCGCACCGCCTGGACGAATACCTCGAGATCGATGATATTCCGGCAGGCATGCGCTCGCTCTTACTGCTCACACTGGCGGCAGCGAGCGCAACCACGGCATAAGCAGTGGCTGACAACAACGCGGAAGGAAGCACCATGAGCTATGGAATTGAACGCTATCTCCATGTAAGGCAAGCTTATTGGCCGAGCTTCGCAGCCGACGGCAAACATGTCGCGTTTCTGGCCAACATCACCGACGTACCGCAAGTTTGGCAGGTTGAGATCGCCCATGAGCATGAGCAGATCACGTGGCCGGAGCAGCTTACCTTTGGAGCGGACCGCTGCCTGGGCCTATGGCGCTCGCCTGTACCCGACGATAACCGGCTGATCTTCACCCGTGACGTCGGCGGCAACGAGAATGCCCAGCTTGTGCTGCTCGATCCGGCGCGTGGCGTGGAGCACTCCCTGAGCGCCGGCCATGAGCGGGCCATGCATCTTTTTGGCGCATGGTCGGCAGATGGACAGCAGATACTGTTTGCGGCTAATCGGCGCGATCCTGGGCGCTTCGACCTGTATCTGCAGCCACTTGACGGTGAGGCTCGGATGGTTTGGCAACACGACGAGCCGGGCTTTCTGTTCGACCAAACCTTTGCGCTGGATGGCCGTCAGGCGATAGTGGCGCGGGCTTCGAGTGCAACGCGTAACGATCTGTTCGAGGTCGATCTGGAGACTGGCGCTGCCCGGCGCATCACTCCAGGCGCGGAAGACGCCCGGTTCAGCTCACTCAGTTACAGCGCCGATGGCCGTATGCTGTATCTTATCACCGATCTTGGCTCGGATTTCCTGTATGTGGGACGGCTTGACCTGGCGACTGGCCAACTCGAACGGGTAGCCAGCGTTGAGTGGGACATCGAAATCATGGAATTGTCGCCAGACCGACGATGGCTGGCCTATGTTGTTAATGCCGCTGGCAGCTCCGAGCTCCAGCTGCTTGACCTTGCATCCATGACCACCGAGCGTGTTCCAACACCCGCGACCATTCTGGGCGTGGTCGGATACTTCGATCACCGGCTCGCCTTCAGCCCTGACGGGCAGCAGCTCGCCTTTTCGTACACGGGCGCCACGCGCACCTCGGACGTGTACCTGCGGCCTATTGGGGGCGGTTCACCGTGGGCGATCACTCGCTCCTCGCACGGTGGCCTGCCGCTCGATTCGTTTGCCGCCCCGCAGCTGATCCACTACCCCAGCTTCGACCAGCGCCAGATTCCTGCCTGGTTTTTCACACCGCCAAATGCGTCATCCGCATCGCTGCCCGCAATCGTTGTGGTGCACGGCGGGCCGGAAGCGCAGTTCGTGCCGTACTTCCACTTTTTGATCCAATACTTCTTGCAGCATGGCTATGCTGTGCTGGCGCCGAATGTTCGCGGCTCGACCGGCTACGGCAAGGCGTATAGCCACTTGGACGACATTCGGCTGCGGATGGACTCGGTTGCCGATCTGGCCCATGCCGCGCATTGGCTGCGCAGCCAGCCAAAAATCGACGGCGAGCGTATTGCGGTCTACGGCGGGAGCTACGGCGGCTTCATGGTGCTGGCGGCGTTGACCACCTATCCCGAGCTGTGGGCTGCCGGTGTCGATATCGTCGGCATCAGCAATTTCGTTACCTTTTTGGAAAACACCAGCGCGTACCGTCGCGCCCATCGCGAAGCAGAATACGGCAGTCTGGCACACGACCGC
Organism: bacterium; assembly: GCA_016781505.1. Taxonomy (GTDB): domain Bacteria; phylum Chloroflexota; class Chloroflexia; order Chloroflexales; family Kallotenuaceae; genus LB3-1. The sequence continues at coordinate 3,907 of JADDQF010000119.1, read as the reverse complement.
GAGTTTCTGGAAAGCATCGCGCCCATGAACCATCTTGATCAGGTACGCGCCCCGCTGATGGTGATTCACGGCGCGAACGACCCGCGTGTTCCCCTTAGCGAAGCGGAACAACTGGTTGCAACCCTGCGGGCGCGGGATGTTCCGGTCGAATTCATGGTCTTTGACGATGAAGGACACGGTCTGGTCAAGCTCAAGAACAAGTTGGTCGCCTATCCGGCTATCGTCGCATTCTTGGATCGCCAGCTCCGCCGTGAAAGCAGCAGCGCCGTCGACTAATTTATGGGTTCGACCTAACCAGCCACAACGCCGTGGCTGGTTGCACCCACACAACCAGGTGCTGCGTGCTGAAACGTTTCGATCTTCGCAGCTTCCAGGTTCAGGCCAGTTGTTTCCAGTGTTGACAAACATCACTCGACTAACGTATAGTCAACCACGCCTGCCACTTCCCAACTAGTAACGGCCCAGCAGTGGGTCGTCCCCGATCCAGCAACAAGGAGCACGCACGAGTGGCCACCGTTGTACCACGCGCCGAAGTCGAAACCGAACTGCAGCTACAGGTGCGGCGTCGCCGCGCAGCGCTCAAGCGCAATCTGGAAGGATGGTTGTTCGCCTCGCCTTGGATCATCGGGTTTGTGATCTGGACGCTCTGAAGTCGATCACCAGCGCGGAGGCCCAGCTTGAGGAGGTCGCGGTGGGCGCGACCACGCCGGCGCGCGTTTCCGCCATCAACTCGCCCCAGTTCCTGGATCCGAACAAGTCGCCGGTGAACGCCAAGGCCTTTGTTCAAGCCCAGGAGTACGTTGTGCGTGACCCCGTCAATGTGCGCTGGCCCGAGGTCTTCCAACGGGTGGTAATAACCAATATGGATCAGCTATGGAGCGGCGCGCAGAGTGCCGAGGCGGTTGCGGCGGCGATCAAGAGCGCAGCTGATCCCCTGCTGGCCGGGTAGGGCATTGTTGGTGACAGCAGCGGCAGCCGGTGCACGCCAAGTACACCGGCTGCATGCACGAGGGAGCGTTCATGACACGGGAAACCGCGGATCGGCCAAGCGTCATCGTCTTTTTCACCGATCAGCAGCGTTGGGACACCACCGGTGTGCACGGCAATCCGCTCGAGCTCACGCCCAACTTTGATCGCATGGCGCAGGAGGGCACGCATGTCTACGGGGCCTTTACGCCCCAGCCGGTGTGCGGCCCGGCCCGCTCCTGCCTCCAGACCGGTATGTACGCCACCACCACCGGCTGCTTTCGCAACGGCATTCCGCTGCCGGACGGCGTGACAACCATCGGCGAGGAGTTTCGCAGCGCCGGCTACAGCACCGGCTATATCGGCAAGTGGCACCTCGCCGACGAAGAGCCCGTTCCCGAGCCCAAGCGCCGCGGCTATGACCACTGGCTGGCGTCGAACCTGCTCGAGTTTACCTCGGACGCGTACGACGCCACCGTTTACGACACGGACAATCAAAAGGTCCGCCTGCCTGGCTACCGCGTCGACGCCCTCGCCGACGCCGCAATTCGTTTCATCGACCACAACCGTGAGCGTCCGTTCTTTTTGTTCTTGTCGTTTCTGGAGCCGCACTTCCAAAACCATCGCGACGATTACCCGGCGCCCACCGGCTATGAGGAGCGCTATCGCAGCCGCTGGACGCCACCGGATCTGGCAGCGCTGGTCGGCTCCTCCCACCAGCACCTCGGCGGCTACTACGGGATGGTCAAGCGGCTCGACGAGGCGCTTGGCCGGCTGCAGGATGCGCTGCTAAGCCTTGGCCTGCACCGCAACACCATCCTGGCGTTCACGTCGGACCATGGCTGCCACTTCAAAACCGGCAATGCGGAGTACAAGCGGTCGTGCCATGAGAGCTCGGCGCGAGTTCCGCTCGCATTTCAGGGTCCCGGCTTCGACAGCGGAGGGCGAATCCGTGAGCTGGTCAGTCTGATCGATCTGCCGCCCACATTGCTCGACGCCGCCGGCCTGCCCATTCTCGACCAGATGCAGGGCCGCTCAATCCTGCCGCTCGTGCGGCGCGAGACCAAAGACTGGCCCGAAGAGGTGCTGATCCAGATCAGCGAGTCGCAGGTGGGACGAGCGGTACGTACCCAACGCTGGAAGTATGGCGTGACCGCGCCCGACAAAGATCCCAACCGCGACGCTGGCTCGGAGCGGTACGTCGAAGAGTTTTTGTACGACCTCCAGGCCGATCCGTACGAGCTGGTCAATTTAGTGGGTTTGGAGTCGCACCGCGAAACGGCCGATGTGCTCAAAGCGCGGCTGATTCGCCGCATGGTCGCGATCGGCGAGGCAGCACCCGTCATCGAGCCCGCGCCTCCACGGCCGGCGGGCCAGCGCCGGGTGTTCCCGGCAGAGGTGCATGCGTGACCACGCCTCCGCCCCAACCCTACAGCGATCCGTTCGATGGCACGCCGGTGAACGTGCCGCCCGCGTTTCATGTCATGCTCAAGCCGCGCGGCGCAATCTGCAACCTGGACTGCGCCTACTGCTACTTCTTGTCCAAGGAGCTGCTGTATCCCGGCAGCCGGTTTCGGATGGCCAACGAGCTGCTGGAAAACTATACGCGGCAGTATATCGCGGCCCAACGCGGCCCTGAGGTGACGTTCGCCTGGCAGGGCGGCGAGCCAACCCTGATGGGCCTTGACTTTTTCCGCCGAGCCGTGGCGCTACAGCACAAATATCGCCGGCCGGGCTTGCGTATCCACAATGCGCTGCAGACCAATGCCACCAACCTGGACGACGACTGGTGCCGCTTTTTTCGCGAGCACAACTTTTTGATCGGGGTTAGCCTGGACGGGCCGCAAGTGTTGCACGACACCTACCGCGTCGACAAAGGCGGCAAGCCGACCTTCGACCGCGTGATGGCCGGCGTCGAGCTGTTGAGACGGCACAGCGTCCCGTTCAATATTCTCACCACTGTCCATGCAGTCAATGCCGCCGCCCCACTCGGGGTGTACCGCTTCCTGCGCGACACGGTCGGCACGAATTTCATCCAATTTATTCCGATCGTGGAGCGCGATAACGCGACAGGCTTTCAGGAGGGCGAACGAGTCACCCTGCGGTCGGTAACCTCCGAGCAGTACGGCGCATTTTTGATTGCAATTTTTGAGGAGTGGGTTCGGCACGATGTCGGACACGTCTTTGTCCAAATTTTTGACGTTGCGCTGGCAGCGTGGAGCGGCCTGCGGCCCGGGCTGTGCATCTTTGAAGAGACCTGCGGCGCGGCGCTGGCGCTGGAGCACAACGGAGATGTTTACTCCTGCGACCATTATGTCGAGCCAAATCATCGGCTGGGCAATATCCAAGACATTCCACTGATCGACATGGTGGGCTCGGCCCAGCAGCAGCGCTTCGGCCAAGCCAAACGCGATCTGTTGCCGCAATACTGCCGCGAGTGCGCGGTCCGCTTTGTGTGCAATGGCGGCTGCCCTAAAGACCGGACGCTCACCGCGCCCGACGGGGAGCCCGGCCTGAACTACCTTTGCGGCGGCTACAAAGCGTTCTTCACCCATATCGACGGACCGATGCGCTGGATGGCTCGCGAGCTTCGTGAGCGACGGCCACCGGCAAACATTATGCACTACATTGCAGCGGCAGAGGCAGAGCTCCAGCGTCGTTTCGCGCGCGCAGGCCGCAACGACCCGTGTCCCTGCGGCGGCGGCCAAAAGTTTAAGCGCTGCCACGGACGTGCTTCGTAGCGCCGACTGCTATGGCACTTGCCAACCACAAGCAGCAGGCGCGAGCGTATTTGCTCCCGCCTGCTGCAACGTGCTCCGGTTCTTTTGCCGGGTTCTACACCTCCGACTCGGTCCCTGAATGCATGTATTTATTGCGCCGCGAGCGTCACGTGGTTGAGATTGAAGCCATCACTGTCGGCGACGATGCGGATGGTGTGGGC
>JADDQF010000026.1 GCA_016781505.1 bacterium | reverse complement strand
GTCCTAACCGGCACCTGATAGAGCGACGGGACTCGTTCTCCATGCGCTCTTTTGCTTGATATCGTAGCTTAAGGGAGTCGCAACCGTGCTGTCGAACTACGCATTTATCGGTATTTTTGCTATCGCGGCGATTACCTTTCCCCTGTTGCCACTGATTTTGTCGCGGTTTATTCGGCCCCGACGGCCTACGCCGATTAAGCTCAGCACCTACGAGTGCGGGCTGGAGGCGATGGGCGATATCTGGGTGCAATTCAAGGTGCAGTACTACCTGTATGCCCTGGCGTTTGTGGTGTTCGATATCGAGACCATTTATTTGTATCCCTGGGCCGTGGCGTATGGACAGCTGGGCTTGTTCGCGTTGATCGAGATGGCCATCTTCTTGTTGATCCTGGTTGCCGGCCTGGTCTATGCCTGGCGTAAAGGTGCATTGGAGTGGATCTAAAGGTTACAGGCATCAGGCAACAGGTTTCAGCAAAAGGCTGGAAGATTGTGACCTGTAGCCTGTAACCTATTACCTAGTTTGGTGAAATGATGAGTAAGGCGCCAAAAGACTACGACAACATGACCGACGAGGAAGTGCAGCTCGAGCTGGAACAAGAAGGCGTGCTGCTTTCAAGCGTTAACAAGCTGTACAACTGGGGTCGACGCTCGTCGGTGTGGCCGCTCGGCTTCGGCTTGGCGTGCTGTGCCATCGAAATGATCTCGGCTAGCGCGTCGCGCTATGATATTGCGCGCTTCGGCTCGGAGCTGTTCCGCGCGTCGCCGCGGCAGGCAGACTGCATGATTGTGTCGGGCACCGTCACCAAAAAAATGGTGCCGCAGATTGTGCGGTTGTATAACCAGATGCCCGAGCCCAAATGGGTGATCTCGATGGGCGCGTGTGCGACATCCGGCGGCCCCTTTCGAGACGGGTATAACGTCGTGCGTGGTATCGACCTGTATATTCCCGTGGACGTGTATGTGCCGGGCTGTCCGCCTCGCCCCGAAGCGCTGCTCCATTCGTTGATCACGGTGCAGGAGCAGATCGACCGGGAAAAGATCAAAAAGGTCCGCTGGTATCAGAAAGGTACGGCGGTCGAGTTTCCGGTGCCTGAATTTGGCGCGAAAGGGCTAGTTGTTGCCGGCATTCCGGGCGTTGCCGATCCGGTCGGTGGCGTGCCCCAAATGATGCCGTTTGTGAGTCCGGCCCTGGGCGGCCAGGGCGAGCGTCATACCGATCCAGCGGTGCTTGAAGGCAACGTTCCGAAGGGCCTGGTCGCCGAAATCCGCGAAGGCCGGGCAGGTACCAACTTGCTGGAGGAGCACCATGCCGCTACTTAACCAAGGCGAATTGCGGGCGCTGCTTGAGCGCGAGCTGCCGGGTGCTTTGGATCCCACGCGGCCTGTCAATCGCTACGGCAACGTGGAGGCTACGCACCAGCTCGAGGTCGAGGATCAAGCCTCCGACACGATGGGCGATACGTCGCCACCGCCCGCCACCGGCGATGCGGCGGCCGAACGCCAGGCGGACGTCGTCGACAAGGAAGAGCCGTCCGTTCCGCCGCTCTCTCAAGACGATGCTGTGGTGCGCGCTGAGCGGCTGCCGGATGTAGCGGCCTTTTTGCGTGACCGCTTGGGCTACGACTACCTGTCGCGGGTGACGGCGGTGGACTACCCGGCCTATGGCCTGATCGAGGTGGTGTATCACTTCTACCGCATTGAAGGCGGGCCGGGGCAGATTGTGCGCGTGCGTGTCCCCCGCGATAACGCCGTCATCCCGTCGATCACGCCGATGTGGCCGGGCGCCAATCTGGAAGAACGGGTGTGTTACGACCTGTTTGGCGTGCACTTCCCGGGTCATCCGTATCATAAGCGCATCTACATGTGGGACGAGTTTGAAGGCCATCCGATGCGCAAGGATTTTGAAAAGATCGGCGACTCGTATTACCACTTTAAGTGGAAAGGGGAGGGCGGCGAAGAGTAACCTTCACCAACCGGTGATCGTTGCTCCCGTGACTCACGGCTATGCTAAAAACAGAAGAGCTGCAAATTAATATCGGCCCCCAGCACCCCTCGACCCACGGTGTGTTTCGGCTGATGGCCACCGTCGATGGCGAGACCGTGGTGCATCTCGAGCCGGTCTTTGGCTATCTCCATCGTAACCATGAGCAGCTGGGCGAGATCTGGACCTATCTGCAAACGATCACGATTACCGATCGCCTCGACTATTTCAACTCGATGATCAACGAGCATGGCTACTGCATGACCGTCGAGAAACTGGCGAGCATCGAGGTTCCGGAGCGGGCCGAGTACATCCGGGTGATTATGTCCGAGCTGTCACGCATCCTGAATCATGCCGCGGCGATCGGCTTCTGGCTGCAGGATATGGGCTCGTGGGGCACCACGCTAATGTTTGGCTTCCGGCAGCGCGAAATGATCATGGACATCTTCGAGTCCGTGGGTGGCTCGCGCATGATGTGCAACTACATGCGCTTTGGCGGCGTTGCACGTGACTTGACGCCCAACCTGGTCGAGCAGATTAATTTGTTCCTGGAAGGCTTTCCGCAATTCATCGACGATTTCGAGCGGCTGATGATGGAGAACGAAATTCTGCTGGCTCGCTCGCGCAACGTCGGCGTCCTGCCCAAGGAGTTGGCAGCTGCGTACAGTGTAACGGGGCCGGTCATCCGCGGCTCGGGTATTCCCTACGATATTCGCCGGGCCGAGCCGTATTCGATCTATGATCGCTTTGCCTTCGACATTCCCGTTGGCTCGGTCGGCGATGTGTACGACCGTTTTCTGGTGCGCATGGAAGAGATGCGCCAAAGCCACCGCATTTTGCGACAGGCGATGGAGCAGCTTCCGCAGGCTAGCGGCTCGTATATCAACCAGGCCTACAAAGCGGCTTCCAAGCAGCAAGGCCTGCGGCTGCCAGCGGGTGAAGCCTACTGCCGCGTCGAATCGCCCAAAGGTGAGCTCGGCTACTATATTGTCAGCAATGGCGGAAATAGCGCCTATCGCTATGGCATTCGCGCGCCAAGCTTGATTAACCTGACTGCTTTGAACGACATGTGTCGTGGCTACACAGTGGCCGACATCGTCGTCATTCTGGGCAGCATTGATATCGTGATGGGAGAAGTTGATCGATGACCGCGACTCCCGAGCAAACAACAGCGACACAAACAGCCCTGCAGCCCGTTGGTGGCGGCGGGGTGGTTGTGGTGGAGCGTAAGCAGCCGGGCCAAAGCTATGGCCAGGGTATCGCCAAGGGCATGGCGGTGGTGATCCGCCACTTTGCGAAGTCGTTCACCAGCCGCATTGACGATAAGAGCGACCAGGCGGGCATGTTCACCGTGGAGTATCCCGAGGAGCGCATGGAGCTCCCGGAAGCGTACCGCAACATGCCTGTGCTGCTGTACGACGACAAGACCGGTCAAGAGCTGTGTACCTCGTGCTTCCAGTGCGAGCGCATCTGCCCGCCCAAGGTGATCCACATCACGCAGGCCAAAGACCCGAACACCGGCAAGGCTGTGCCGGCCGCGGAAGAGTTCATTATCGAGTACGACTCGTGCATGAGCTGCGGCCTGTGCCACGAGATCTGCCCGTTCGACGCCATCAAGATGGACCATTTTTATGAGCTGTCGACGCACGACCATCTTGCGATGGATCAGAATAAAGCCGCGTTGGATCGGCCCATCTCGTATTATCAGGCGATCGCCCCCAATCTTTGGGCTGCCGTCGAGGCGAACGCCATGAAGAAGCTGCAAAACAACGTCAAGCGGCGGCCCGGCAATATCGGCGTCGCGCCGCACATGATCGGCAAGACGCAGAAGGCGTTGCCGACGGCGGCAGCGGCCGGAGCGGGAGCTGCCGCCGCGGCGCGACCAAAGACACCTGTGGCGGCCATCGGCAAAAACATGTCGCCCGAAAAGGTGGCGCGTTTGGAAGCAATTCGCGCGGCCAAGCGTGGCGGCGCCACCATGCCGGGCGAGAGCGAGATCGTCGCGCCGAGCCCGGTAGCATCTGGTGAGAGCGGCCTGCATGTTGCCGAGTCGCAGGCCGGACTGGCGCCGTCGCCCGCCACGACGCCGGCTCCCGCAACGGGACCAGTGGCGGCAGTGGGGCAGAGTATGTCAGATGAGAAGAAGGCCCGGTTGGAAGCGATTCGTGCGGCCAAGCGTGCCCAGGGGGGAGGCCAATAATGCGAGCGATGTGGGAATTCTTCTTTGGGGTTGGCTGGCTCGCAACCCTGACCAGCTACCTGACCATCACCACCGCGATTCTGGTTGCCGGGTCGCTGGTGATGATGCTGCTGACCTGGATTGAGCGGCGTGGCCTGGGCTACATGCAGGACCGGAAGGGACCTAATCGGGTCGGTCCATTCGGCTTGTTCCAGCCCATCGCCGAAGCGATCAAAACGATCACCAAGGAAGATATTACGCCAACCGACGCCGATCGCTGGGTGCATTTCCTGGCGCCCGTCGTGATTTTGGCCTCCACGGTAGCGGCCTTCGCGGTTATTCCCTGGGGTAATCTGATTCCGGTCGATATCAACGTTGGCGTGCTGTATATTGTCGCCGTGTCCGCTGTTCACACCGTTGGTATTTTGATGGCCGGTTGGGCGTCCAACAACAAGTTCGCGCTCCTCGGCGGCATGCGTGGTGTTGCCCAGGCAATCTCGTACGAAATTCCCCAGGTCTTGTCGTTGGTCTCGATTGTGATGCTGGTCGGTTCGATGAGCGTGGTTGACGTGATCCAGAACCAAATGGATCCTTACGGTAACATCCTTTCCTGGCATATTTTCACGCCCGTGGGGCTGCTGTCGTTTATCGTCTTCTGGATTGCCTCGCTGGCGGAAGGTGAGCGACCGCCCTTCGACAATCCCGAAGCCGAGTCGGAGCTGGTCGCGGGGTACATGACCGAATATGGCGGTATGAAGTTCGCCGTGCTCTTCCTGGCCAACTACCTGACCAACTTCGCCATCTGCGCGGTGACGGCCGGCGTCTTCCTTGGCGGTGGCAATGGCCCCGGCTCCGACATCCCGATCCTGGGCACGTTGTTGTCGGTTTTCTACTTCCTGGCCAAATCACTCGGCTTGTTCTTTGTGATGGTCTGGATTCGTGGTGTGGTGCCGCGGCTACGCATCGACGAGCTGATGCACTTTGCCTGGAAGTTCCTGCTGCCGCTGGCATTGGTCAACATCTTCAGCACCAGTTTGTGGATTGCGATTATCCGCTGGGGCGCCGAGCAGGGTATGGGCATCGCGGAAGCTTTGGGCGCGCCGGGGAGCATCGCACGCATTGCAGTCGCCTGGGTGGTAACGGCGATCATCAATGTGGTGGCCTTCTTCCTGGTGGCGCGGTTGAATGCGACGCGCGGGGTAACAACCTATCAGGCAACGCCCACGGCAGTCTAACGATGGTAGTCAAGGGGCGTTCCACGAACGCCCCTTCCGTGTGTTCTAAAATAACCAAATACTGCAAGTGCGGCTGTGCTTCCATGGTACAATCGCGCCGCGGAAATAGATAACATAACTTGCTTGTGCAGCGCCCCTGGTGCGTTCGCCGCAAACCGAGGTAGTGCATGGATTTCATTATTGGACTGATCTTTTGGGGTTTGTCCGCGCTGATTTTGTTCTCGGGTCTGATGGTGGTTATCGTCAAGAACATCATTCATGCGGCGCTCTGGCTCATTGCTTCGTTCGCGGGTATCGCGGCTTTTTATTTTCTGCTCGAAGCCCCATACATTGGCGTGGTCCAAATTCTGGTATATACCGGCGCCATCTCGATCCTGATGCTTTTTGCCATCATGCTGACGCGGCAGGTGACGGGCGAGGGCACGCAGCAGCTTTTCAAGCGCTGGTGGGTGGCGGCTCTGGTGGCATTTGGCCTGTTTGCCGTGGTGATCGTTCCCACGATTTGGTTCCCGCGGCTGCCAGTCGCGGAGCGCGGTCAGCCTACGTATTGGCCGCAGTCTGATCGCGCCGCAGCCTCGGCCACACCGGCAGCCGCACCCGCAGCTCAGCAAGAGCCGCAGCCGGAAGCTGAGACGCCGCAAATTGCCGGCGCTTTTGAGATTGGTCGCTCGTTTATGGCCGAATATTTATTGCCGTTTGAAGTTTCATCACTGTTGCTGCTGGTCGCGTTGATCGGAGCGGTCGTGATTGCGTACGAAGAGCGCACGCGGCGTCGCCGGATTCTGACACTGGCAGAAGAGGCCGAGTTGCGACGCTCGGTGGCTGGTTTGGGCATGGAGCGGCCGCTGCAGGCGAGCGCTCAGCTGCCGCCTGGAAAATCTGAAGCAGGCACAGCGGAGCGGAGGTAAGGCGATGCGATCAATTGTTACGGCGATGCCACTTGAGGCGATCCTGACCGTCGCGGCGGCGCTTTTTTGCATCGGTCTGTTTGGTGCGCTGTCGCGGCGTAACATCATCGGCATTTTGATGGGCGTCGAATTAATGCTCAATGCGGTCAATATTAACCTGATCGCCTTCTGGCGCTACCTCGAACCGACCAATACCAGTGGCCTGATCTTCGCAATCATCGCGATCACGGTCGCGGCAGCGGAAGCCGCGGTTGGTCTGGCAATGGTTATTGCCGTGTATCGGACACGGCTAACCATCAACGCCGACGAAGTAGATACGTTGAGGGGCTGACGAGGCTACAGGTTACAGGCTACAGGTTTCAGGAATGTATGGGTAACGGACTCCTGATGCCTGATGCCTACAACAAGGAACGACGATGGATTTTTTTGCACTAGCCTGGTTAATTCCGTTGCTGCCGCTGGGCGCTTTTGTGTTTATTACCTTTTTCTCGCCGCTGTACCGCAGCCGCATCATCAGCGGCTCGGTCGCGATTGTGGCCATGCTGATTGCCGTGGTGCTGGCATGGGGCATCCTGTTCCAAGCCGCGTCGGCAGGCTTCGGCGCCGGGAGCGAGAGTCATGCCGCGCCCGCTGAGGCTGCGCATGGCGAAGGCACCGTGGCAGAAGGTGCTGAGGGTGAGGGCGAGCATGGCGGTGTGCACTTCGAGGGCTTTGGCGGAGCTTATTCCCAAAGTATCGCCTGGGCTGCGACCGGCACCACGACCTTCAACGTCGGCTACCTGATCGATGCGCCCGTCGCGTTGATGCTGGCGATGGTGACCTTGGCCGGCTTTTGTATCCATCTCTTCTCGATGGGCTACATGGCGCACGACGAGTATCCCGCCGGGCACGAGCGACAGTCCCGCTTCTTCTCATTTATTGCGCTGTTCACCGCCTCCATGCTGGGCATGGTGCTGGCCGATAATCTGCTGCTTTTCTTTATCTGCTGGGAATTGATGGGCTTGTGCTCGTATCTGCTGATCGGCTTCTGGTATTTCAAGCCGTCGGCCTACCGAGCGGCGCGCAAAGCCTTTATCACGACCCGCATCGGCGACGTGTTTATGATGCTCGGCCTGTTCTACCTGTACACCCAGGCCGGGTCATTGACCTTTGGTACGGCAGAAGGACAGATTTTCAATCCCGCGTTGCTGGAGCGGTTGCACAACCAGACCACGTTTTTCGGTATGAGCGCGGCCACTGCGATCTCGCTGCTGATCTTTATGGGCACGGTTGGCAAGTCGGCGCAATTCCCGCTGCATGTGTGGCTGCCGGACGCGATGGAAGGCCCTACTCCCGTATCGGCCCTGATCCATGCGGCGACCATGGTGGCGGCGGGTGTGTTCCTGGTGGCACGCACCTATCCGATCTTTATCGAGAGCGAGACAGCGCTTACGGTTGTGGCGGCCGTTGGCGCGTTTACGGCGATTTTTGCGGCACTGATTGCGGTGGCGCAGTTCGACATCAAGCGCATCCTAGCCTACTCGACGCTGTCGCAGCTGGGCTTCATGGTGGCGGCGCTTGGCATCGGTGGCTGGGTTGCCGGTCTGTTCCACCTGTTGACGCACGCGTTTTTCAAGGCCCTGCTCTTTCTTGGCTCCGGCTCGGTTATTCACGGCATGGAGGCCGCGGTCGGGCACGACCCGAACAAGGCTCAGGATATCCGCAACATGGGTGGTTTGCGGCGCTTCATGGGCGTGACGTGGCTGACCTATATGATCGGCTACCTGGCGCTGGCCGGCGTGCCCTTCTTCTCGGGCTTCTTCTCCAAAGACGAAATCATTGCGGATGCCTTCGGGCGGGGCGATACCCTGGGCTATGTGGTGTATGGCACGCTCAGCGTGGCCTCCTTGCTGACCGCGTTCTATATGACCCGGCAGATCATGGTGGTCTTTTACGGGCCGTTCCGTGGGTTCCAGCCGCGGCCAGTTGATCCGCAGCAGGACTACAGCGAGGCGGTACCGGTTGAGACACCTGCGCATGATCCGGCGCATAGTCCGGCAGTGACCAGCGCCTCACACGGCGCGCACGACTCCACGGCTAAGACCTACACTACGCACGCGACGACGGCTGCGCATGGCGCGACGGCCCACGACACCCATGGTGGGCACGGCGACGCGCATGGCCATCACGAAGCCCACGAGCCGCACGAGTCGCCCTGGCAGATGACGGTTCCGCTGATAATCCTGGCGCTGTTTGCGTTTGGCGCGGGCTACGCGAATATCCCCGAGGTTGCTGGGATTGAGTTCCCTGGCCAGCACTGGCTGTCGCATTTCTTGCAGCAGGAGGCAGCCGAGTTCAACATCCTGGTCGCCGGGATCGCTACGCTGCTGTCCCTTGCTGGCATTGGATTGGGCTATGCCATGTATCGCGGCGCTTTTGCACGCGCCACGGATCTTGATCCGCTTGAAGCACGCATGCCCGGCTTGTTCCGCATCCTGAATAACAAGTTCTATATCGACGAGTTATACGCCGCGACGATTGGGCGTTTCACCAACTGGTTTGGGCGCGGCTTGAGCTTCTTTGATCGTAACGTGGTCGACGGCACGGTCAACGGCGTGGGTGTGGGCTCGCTGCTGCTGGCCAAAATCAACTTTATCATCGACGACTATGTCCTGAACCAGGGCGCCGACAATCTGGCCGAAGGTACGGCTATTACCGGCGATGGACTACGGCAAACGACAACGGGTAAAATCCAAGACTATGGAGCGTTGATCTTTGCCGGTGTTCTGCTGATCGCGCTGATCTATTTGTACGCGTTTTAGGAAAACACAGAGCCAAGTAGGCGGACGGGCATTGGTTGGCTCGGATGCTCGGTTCTCGGTCCTTGGCTCGATGCTCGGAGCAACATGGACGCATATCTGAATTTTCGCGCTGGCGTGCCCTGGCTAAGCTTGCTCGTTTTCTTGCCGTTGATTGGCGCGGTGCTGGCGGCGATTACGCCGGAAGGCCGGGATGGGCGGATCCAAAAGTGGGGCACGTTCGCTTTGAGCTTAGCGCCGCTGGGCATCGCCATTTTTCTAGCGGCGACCTACAGTGGCGGCAGTACCGACAACGGTCGGCAGCAAATCTTTGACTACGCCGAGCGCTTGCCGTGGATCAGCGTGCTGGGCGCCGAGTACCAACTAGGCCTCGATGGCATCTCGCTGCCGCTGGTGCTGCTGACCACGCTGATGACGCCGATTGCGATTCTGGCATCGTTCAATGTGCGCGAACGACCTCGCTATTTCCTGGCGCTGATCCTGTTGATGGAGACGGCAATGTTGGGCGTCTTTCTGTCGCTCGATTTCATCCTCTTCTTTATCTTCTGGGAAGTGTCGCTGATCCCCGGCTTCTTCCTGATCAGCTCGTGGGGGCGAGAGGCAAATAGTCGGCGTTACGCCGCGTTTAAGTTTTTTGTCTACACCGTGGCCGGCTCGGTGGGCATGCTGCTGGCGTTTGAGTTCTTCTACCTTGCGACGAGTGCTGCTGGGCGGGGTACCTTTGATCTGGTGGAGCTGAGCCGGCTGGCTCAGGGGCTGCCGGTGGCCGGTATTCAAGGCGACCTAGGGCAGATGGTGTATAGCTACATGCAGAACCTGGGCGTGGTGAACGTGCTGGGTGGCTCGGTCGGCTTCTACATGGGCGCCCTGTTCCTGGCGACCTTTGTCGCGCTCGCCATCAAGCTGGCGGTGTGGCCATTCCATACCTGGCTCCCCGATGCGTACGCGGAAGCGCCAACGCCAGCCTCGATGCTGATTGCCGGCGTGTTGACCAAGATGGGCGCGTACGCCATGCTGCGCCTGATGCTGCCAATCTTTCCGGAGCAGATGCAGCAAGCCGCCGGTGTGCTCGGCTTCTTCGCCTTTATGAGCATCATCGTCGGCGCGTGGGTTGCCTACAATATTGGCCGGGCGCCGTTCCGCCGCGAGCGCAAGCTGAACGATATCAAGCGGCTGATCTCGTACCTTTCGATCAACCACATGGGCTACGTGATGTTGGCGATTGCCGCGGCTGGCGCGGCGCAGGGCGACTTAAATAGCCGGGCGATCGCGATCAACGGCGCGGTCATGCAGATGTTTGCTCACGGCCTTTCGACCGGCGCGCTCTTCTTTTTGGCAGGCAGCTTGGCCGAGCGGACCGGCTCGTATGAACTGACCTCGTTCGGCGGTCTGCGCATGATTGTGCCGGTCTTTGCGGCGCTGATGGGCGTGGCGATGTTCGCCAACCTGGGTCTGCCCGGCATGGCCGGCTTTGTCGGCGAATTCTTTATTTTCCGCGGCACGTGGCCGGCGCTTCCGCTCTGGACGATCCTGTCGATGCTGGGACTGGTGATCTCGGCGCTCGCGCTGCTGTTGATGTTCCAACGCGTCTTCTCCGGGCCCGTCAACGAGCGCTTACGCGGCCTGCCCGATATTACCCTGCGCGAGTGGAGCGTGCTGCTGCCGCTGCTGGCGTTGCTGATCGTCTTCGGCGTGTATCCGCTGCCGTTGATGCGGATTGCAAACGAGACGGCGCTCGCAGTCGTCCGCTTCTTTAGTGGAGCCTAGTTCATGAATCTTATTCCTGCTGGTGTGTTGCCGAACCTGCCCTACCTGACCTTTATCTGGGCGATCATGCTGGTCGGCGCGATCATTATCGCGTTTTTGCCGGCAACCGCCAAGAACGCGATGCGCTGGACGGCAACGGCGGTTTCGTTCATCTCGCTGGTGCTCACACTGTTGGTGTATCTGGCGTACGATCCGAACGGACCGACCTTTCAGTTTGTTGAGCAAGCCAACTGGATTCCAAGCCTGGGTATCTCGTACTTCTTGGCTGCCGACGGCATTGGCATCGCCATGTTGGTGCTCAATGGCTTTGTGATCTTTACCGGCTCACTCATCTCCTGGAACATTGAAAACCGCGTCAAAGAATACTTTGTGCTCCTGCTGATCCTGGTCATCGGCGTGTACGGCGTATTCATGTCGCTGGACCTGTTCCTGTTCTTCGTCTTTTATGAGCTGGCCGTGCTGCCGATGTATCTGCTGATCGGCATCTGGGGCTCGACCCGCAAAGAGTACGGCGCGATGAAGCTGACGCTCTACCTGATGGTCGGCTCGGCGTTTATCATTGTCGGCATGCTTGCGGTCTACTTCGGCTCGGGCCTGCGCACCTTCAACATGATCGATCTGGCCAACTTCCGGCCCGGCTTCTCGACCCGCTTCCAGTATGCGTTCTTTATGCCGATGTTTGTCGGCTTTGCGATCCTGGCCGGTATGTTCCCGTTTCATACCTGGTCGCCAACCGGCCATGTGGCTGCGCCAACGGCGGTGTCGATGCTGCACGCGGGCGTGTTGATGAAGCTCGGCGCGTTCGGGTGTCTGCGGGCGGCGATCTGGCTGATGCCGGAAGGCGCGCAGATGTGGGCGCCGGTGATTATTTCGCTGACGCTGCTGAACGTGGTGTACGGCGCGTACATCGCGATGGCGCAGCGCGACTTCAAGTATGTGATCGGGTACTCGTCGGTGTCGCACATGGGCCTGGTGGTGATGGGCCTGGCCGCGCTCAACCCGATCAGCATAAATGGCGCGGTGCTGCAGATGGTGGCTCACGGCGTTATGACGGCGCTCTTCTTTGCCGTCGTCGGTCGCATGATCTACGACCGCACCCATACGCGGCAGCTACCCGAGCTTGGCGGCCTGGCGCAGGTCTTTCCGTTCGCGGCGTTCCTGTTCATTATCGGCGGGCTGAGCTCGATGGGTATGCCTGGCACCGCCGGCTTTTACGCCGAGTTCAACATCTTTATGGGCGTGTGGGCGCGCTTCCCGCTGGTGGCTATCCTGGCGGGGATTGCCATTCCGATCACGGCCGCCTACATTTTGCGGGTCATCCGCCAAGTCTTCTTTGGCGAGATTCGCAATCCTGAGTTTCTCCGCTTGCCTAAGCTTACCTGGCAGGAAAAGACGGCCGGCACAATTCTAGCAACGCTGGTGCTGCTGTTAGGCATCTTTCCAGATTTGATTCACCCTATGATTGACCGCAGTGTCGCGCCGGTGGTGCAACGACTCGATACAGCACGGCAAACGCTAGCAACGGTCGGGAACCCATTGCTGGGCAACAACCCGAGTGTGCAGGCACAGGACGGGCAGTAATCATGCAGTTTAGCTTCTTTCCCGACGTTCTCAAGATTCTGCCGGAGCTGATGCTGGCGCTGCTGGCGCTGATGGTCGTGATCTTCGACCTGTTCAGTGGTGATGCCTCTGATGAGCAGCGGTTTGCGGATGCGGCTTCGACCACAGCCCTGGGCCTCGTGCTGGTCTTTGGCCTGGTAGTGCTGCAGGGCGGCTATATCGTCAACCGCTTTATCGATCCGACGACGCTCGATCCCACTGCGGGCGGTGCTGGCGGCTTTTTTGCCAACATTTTTCGCAACCTTCAAGTCGTGACCGACCCGACGCCGGGTCCGACCGGACAGCCCGGCAATGTGTTGCTGAACGGCGCTTTTATCGTTGATAACCTGACGATGCTGGCGCGGCTGCTGTTTATTGCGGCGGCGTTTGTGACGGCGCTGCTGACGCGCGACTATGGCGCGACCGCCAATCCGGCTGAGTTTTATGGATTGCTGCTCTTCAGCACCATCGGCATGAACTTGATGGCGGGCGCGGGCGAGATGATCACGGCCTACCTGTCATTGGAGCTGGCTTCGGTCGCGCTCTATATCATGGCCGGCTACTTCAAGGGCGATCTGCGGTCGTCCGAGGCGGGGATCAAGTACTACATCTTTGGCGCGCTCTCGTCGGGTGTGCTGCTGTACGGCCTGTCGCTGTGGTACGGCTATGCCGCCTATAATCAGATTCCTAACCCGACGACCTTTTCGGCGATCGTGCAGGCGGTCGCAACTGGTGGCACCAACTCGAGCTTGTTGTACCTGGCCTTGATCTTTATCATCGCGGGCCTGGGCTACAAGATCGCGGTCGTGCCGTTCCACTCCTGGTCGCCGGATGTGTATCAGGGAGCGCCCACCCCGGTGACGGCGTTTTTGTCGACGGCCTCCAAAAGCGCAGGCTTCTTCCTGCTGTACCGGGTGCTGGTGGACGGCTTTGGCCCGCTGGCCGGGTCGGCCGCGTTCGCGGGTGAGTTTGGGGGCTGGGCCAGCATTCTGGCCTTGATCGCCTTCCTGACCATGACCTTTGGCAATCTGGCGGCGATCACCCAAACCAATGCCAAGCGGCTGCTGGCCTATTCGTCCATTGCACACGCGGGCTTTCTGTTGATGGGCTTGATCGCGGTCTTTGGGTCAGGGCAGGCCGGTCGCTTCACGCAGTTCGGCGTGCCCTCGTTGTTCTACTACCTCGTGACCTACACCTTCACCAACCTGGGAGCCTTTGGCGCGCTGGCCGCGATCAGCCGCGTCGTGGGCGGCGACGACCTGAGCGACCTGAACGGGCTGTATCGCCGTAATCTTGGGCTGGCAGTGCTGATGGCGGTCTTTGTGCTGTCGCTGGCTGGGATTCCGCCGCTGAGTGGCTTTTTTGCCAAGTTCTTAGTTTTCCAAGCTGGTTGGGAAAGCGGCGCGATCTGGCTGGTCGTTGCCGCCGTGCTCAACACCATCATCAGCCTGTATTACTACCTGCGGCTGCTCCGACATATGTTTATGAGCGATCCGCAGGCGGAGACACGCATTGGGGTGCCGGGCGGCATGAATTTTTCGTTGATTCTTTCGGCGGTGCTGGTGCTGGTGTTGGGCCTGGCGCCCAGCTTCTTCCTACCGGCCATCTCGGTGGTAACCCAAGCTGCCGGCCGCTAACCTCCGTTGCTGAACGTTCCCCGAAAGCCGTTGTGGAAACACGACGGCTTTCGGTTTCAAGGAGATGGCATGACCCAATGGTTGCGGATCAACCAGCTGATGGGCTTGATAATGATGCTGGCCGCGTGTGGTGGTGGAACGACGGCCGACAGCGGTGCTCAGCCGGTTCCAAGTGCCAGCGCTGACGTGCCAGCGCCCAGCACCAGTGTGTTTGTGCCGGCGCCTAGCACGAGCGCTGGAACGGTAGTCGAACCAAGCAGTGCGCCTTCTGAGGTAAGCAGCGCTGCTTCGGTGGCTCCTGCAAGCTCCCCGGTCGGAAGTTCGGCTGCTTCCGGTGTGGTAGCAGTGTACACCCGCTCCGGCGGCATTCAAGGCAAGACTCAGACGCTTGTAGTTAATGGTGATGGCAATCTGCAGCTTTTGAATGGCGACCGAACGGGACAGGTCGTCAAAACTGCCCAAGCTCCCGCTGGACAGGTCGAGGCGTTGCGCTCGTCGGTGACGAGCCCGGAATGGCAGCAGTTGGAGGACAAGTATGGGCGGCAAGTGCCCGACGGCTTTGCGTACACCATCAGCGCCAATGGCAAAGAGGTAGGCACTTTTGACGGAGCGTCGAATCCCGCTGCATTGGAGGCTGTACTGACGCAGCTGAATGATCTGTGGCAGATTGCCCAGACGGCGACATAAGGGCTGTTTGTTACAACCGTTGTTGCACAGCTTCCCAGGCTACCTCAACCTGCTGCTCACTCTGCTCCAAGGTGCCGCTGTTGTCGATCACCACGTCGGCAACAGCAATCTTGGTGCTTTGTGGCGGCTGGGCCTTGATCCGCTGGCGCGCGTCGACCTCGCTCATGCCGCGCTGTTCCACTAAACGGCGCAGCTGCACCGCAGGATCGCATGTGACCACCCATACGGCATCGCAAAACGCGGGATAGCCGGCTTCGATCAGCCTGATCGCGTCCACAACCGCAACCTCGCGTCGCGCTTGATGGGCTGCGTGGGTGTCTTGCTCGCTGAGCCAGGCCAAAATCAGGTTGCGCGTTGCGGGATGAACGATTGCTTCAAGCTCGCGCAGCTTGGCGGGCTCGCCGAAGACCACGCGGCCCAGGGCTGGCCGGTCAATCGGTCCGGCCGGGGACTGGAGAATCGCCTCTCCAAAAACATCGACAATGCGACGATAAGCCGGCTGACCAACATCCATGACCTGCCGGGTGACGGCATCGGCGTCGATGACGTGGGCGCCGCGTGCTACCAGCAATCCGACGACCGTGCTTTTGCCGCAGCCGATGTTGCCGGTCAGACCGATCAGATACAGATGCGGAAACTGCGGTTGCACGTTGCGCTCCCTGGCTTAACAGGTGAGGCCGGAAGTTGCGCACAGGGCACCACCTGCGGCCTCACGCCCCCGATCCTATTGCGCCAGCTCGGCCCACAGGTCGTACTGTTTTTGCAGCTGCTGCTCGAGGGTGACGTATTCCTCGCCCAGCCGCGCGATGTCGTCGATCTTACGCTGACTAGTCGCAGCCTCCAGTGCGGATTGGATCACATGGAGCTGACGTTCCAGATCGGCAACTTGCCGCTCCAGCGCATTGACGCGCTTTTGCCGCTCGCGCTGCTGGCGCTCTTGTTCGCGGTGATCCCGGCCCGACAGTGCTGGGCCTTGGCCATTGCCCGTGCTCTGCTTGACTGCCTGCGACGTTTTGGCGGGCACGCGCGCGTCCGCTTTTGGATCGACAACCTGGGCCTGTGGTACGTTACGCGCTACTGCCTGCCCGGCAAGCTGCTCCATGTACTCCGTATAGCCGCCGTCGAACTGGCTGACGGTGCCGTTTTCAACCATCCAAATCTTGTCGGCCAGCGCGTCGATAAAGTAGCGGTCGTGCGAGACAAACAGGATCGTGCCGGGAAACTCGCTCAGCACGCCTTCCAGGGCCTCCCGCGATGCAATATCCAGGTGGTTGGTTGGCTCGTCCAAGATCAGCAGATTGGGCGACTGAATGGTGAGCTGGGCTAGCGCCACCCGGCTGCGCTCACCGCCGGAAAGGTCGCCCACCTGCTTATAAATGTCGTCGTTGCTGAACAGGAAGCGTCCCAGCAGCGTACGCAGCCGCTCTGTTTTTTCCAACGGCTTGATCCGATGCAGCTCTTCCAGCACCGTGTTTTCAAAGATCAGCTCGTCGTGGATCTGCGAGTAATAGCCCACCGAAACACCTACGCCAAACTCCACACGACCGGCTAAGGGTGGCAGCTCGCCGACAATTGTGCGCAACAGCGTGGTCTTGCCGGAGCCGTTCGCCCCCATCAGCGCGACGAACTCTTCCCGGTGCAGCTGGAGCTCAGGCGTACGCACGAGCGGTTTGGTGCCCTGCGGGGTGTGATAGCCCACTGTTAGCCCATCGCTGGTGGTGAGCACGGTGTAGCCCGACCGCCGATTAGCATCCAGCGTCAGCTTCATCTGCTTTTGAGTTTGCGGCGCATCAATCGCGCCTTTCTCAAACCCGCGCATCGAGTCCCAGCCATAGCGGAAGCGATTAAGCCGCTTCAGCCGCCCCTGGGCCTCTTTGGTGCGCTGCCCCGCCATATGCCGCCGGATAAACTCTTCTTCTTTGGCGATATGCTGCTGCTGGGCCTCATACACCTTTTGCAGCCGCTCGTCACGCTCCGCCTTGAGCTGCAGGAACTTGGAATAATTGCCGGGCCAGTCGGTGAGCTTGCCGAAGGCCATCTCAAAGGTGCGCGTGGTCACCTTGTCCAGGAAGTAGCGGTCGTGCGAGATCACCACGAGCGTGCCAGGCCAGGTCCGTAAAAATTCTTCCAGCCATTGCAGCGCATGGAGGTCAAGATGGTTGGTCGGCTCGTCGAGCAGCAGCAGGTCGGGGTCTTGTAGCAGCGTAATAGCCAGTGCCGCGCGGGTCTTCTGTCCACCGCTGAACTCGCGTATTGGCTGGTGGTAGTGGGCTTGGGTAAAGCTTAGGCCTTCCAGCGTGCGCTCGATCATCCGCTCGGTATCATAGCCGCCCGCGTGCTCAAAACGGGCTTGCAGGTCGCCGTAGCGCTCCATCCGTGCTTCCCACTCGGGATGATCGGTATCGGCGATCAGCGTTTCAAGCTCACGAATCTCGGCCTCCATGGCATGGAGATGCGCAAAGGCATGGCGTGCCTCCTCCAGCAGCGTCCGGTCGCCTGGAAACTCGGCTTCCTGGGCCAGATAGCTAACCTGCGTCCCGCGCGCAAAGCTGAGCGTGCCGGCGGACGGCTCTTCCACACCCGCCAGCATTTTAAGCAACGTGGTTTTGCCGGCGCCGTTAATGCCCACCAGTGCGACTTTATCGCCACGGTTGACTGTGAAATTAACGCCGCTGAAGATCAGATCAGCGCCGTAGTATTTGCTTAAGTTACCACCAGAAACAACTGCCATAACACGGCTCCATCGTGCGTACCGACGCCCAATGATAACAAAAAGCGCGCGAGCTTGCATCCGGCTAATGGTGACGTTAAGCCATCGGAAGGTCTCGGCACCATCTGCATTGGTTTAGGGCTTCGTGAAATACGTTTAAATCGGCGGCGGCTAGATGGGATGGGGCCTAACAGGTAAAGCTACGGCCGCGTTCGTAGCATCTCGGTCGCAATCGGTAAGGTGACATAAAACGTGCTGCCATCACCTGGGGTGCTTTCAGCCCAGATTCGGCCGCCGTGGAGCTCCACCAACGCGCGCGTGATCGCCAAGCCCAGGCC
Organism: bacterium; assembly: GCA_016781505.1. Taxonomy (GTDB): domain Bacteria; phylum Chloroflexota; class Chloroflexia; order Chloroflexales; family Kallotenuaceae; genus LB3-1. The sequence continues at coordinate 30,563 of JADDQF010000026.1, read as the reverse complement.
GGTACCGCCGATCCGGCGCGTGTTTGAATTGTCGACGCGGTAGAAACGCTCGAAAATGCGGGTAAGCTCGTGCTGCGGAATGCCGATGCCGCAGTCGCGCACGCTGATCAGCAAGGCCGGCTCCGGTGGCAGGAGCGGAGCTGAATGCGGTGGCCGATGCAACACCGAGGCATGGAGCACGACCTCGCCGCCCTCGGGCGAGTATTTGATGGCGTTGGAGAGAAGATTACTTAAAATTTGCCGCACACGATCACGGTCGGCGTAGATCGGCGGCAAGTTTTCGGGTACATCCAACAGCAAGCGATGGCGCTCGCCGTCCAGCTCTTTGTTCAGCTGCGCCACCAGCTCGCGGACAAGCTTGGGTAAGGCCATGACCCAGCGTTCCAGCTTGATCTTGCCCGCATCCAGCCGGGACACATTCAGCAGGTCTTCCACCAAGCTCGACAGATGATCGGCCTCTTTGTGCACGGTTTGAATAAACTCTTTGCGCTCGGCTGGCTCGAACTCACGAGCCAGCAGCAGCTCGGTATAGCCTAAAATCGACGTTAGCGGCGTACGCAGCTCGTGCGACACCACCGAGACAAACTCCGATTTGAGCCGATCAACCTCGCGCTCACGCGTCACGTCATCCACCGCCAACAAAAAGCCTGCTTGCAGTCCAAGCGTATCCCGCACGGGCATAAAGACGATGCGCAGCTCCTGCCACGGGTTTTGCAGCACAATCACCGCCTCATTCGGCGTGGTGGCAGGCCGAGTAAAAAGATCCGAGAAGGCCAGCGGATCTGGCAGGCGGGTCAGAATGCGCGGGAGAATGTCCCACGGCACCAGCTTAACATGCTCAGCGACCGTTACATCCAAGCCCCACAAACGCCACCAGGCGGGATTCGCGCGCAGCAGATTGCCCTCGGCATCGGTGAGCGCCAGGCCGGTTGGAAGTTCATCAAACACATGCTGGAGATGCGTGCGGGCATCCGCCAGCTGTTGATAAAATTGGGCGCGCACAACGGCCGGCCCGGCGAGCTCAGCCAAGCACTGGACAAACATCAGGGCCTTGTGCTCCATAGCAGGCCCGCCCACCGTCACAGCGCCCAGCAAGCGTCCCTCATGCAAGATCGGCGCGGCAAACTCGGTCTCATCGCCGGTCTGGCGGACCATCGCCCGCCCATTCGCCAGCGCGATCTTGGCCAAGTCATGGTTGCGGCGGCTATGGACCAGCGCGGTTGTGCCATTGGTGGTCGTGCGTAAGCGCTGATCGGCCAGTTCAAACGCCAGCAGGTGCAGACCGTGACCGTTAGCCTCGGCCAGATGGATCGAGCCCCGAACGGCGCCGGAGTGCTCAAGTGACCATTGGAGCACATGCGCGAGCAGCGGATGCAGCAACAGTGGTGCTTGCAACTGGGCTGCGTAGGCGTCCAGGTATTGTTGCTCGGTAGGTGCAAGCAGGGCTATGCTCGTGATGCCATCCCGCGACTGGGGCTGGCTGAGCGCTGTGGCAAACAACGGGAGCAACGCCTGGATCAGCGACCACGCGCCTGGCTCCTGTCGGGTACGCGGCATGAGTAACTCGAGAGCGCCGTAGATGCGGTGCTGCCAGCGAATTGGCCAACCAACATACACCCGCTCGGCGTCAACCTGATGCTGCACGGGCGCTTCAGTCGGTGTGCCTGCTGCCGCGGACCCGGCTCGGCCGCGCAGCACCTCAGCTGTGAACGTTTTGGGCCAACGTGCAGCTGTGCCATCCGGCCCGGACTGCTCCGCCTGCGACGGCACAACAATGCTCCACGAGCCACCTCCACTTGCTGCACCAGGCAGGACCACCATGCGGGCGTGCTCAAAGGGCATGACGGTTTGCAGCTGCTTGAGCACACGGTTGAGGCGTTGCGGCAACGCTTCCCGGCTTAACAACAGCTGGCTGAGTTGGTGCAGCAGATCGAGCTGGTGGTCGCTATCCATGGCTGTTGCTCGGCTACCTCGTCGCGCGTCGAGCTCCGCTCGGGCAGAGCCAACGTGGAGCTTTATTGTAGCATATTGCGTCACCAGCAGACATAACAAAGCGGCGCTCCTAAACAGGAGCGCCGCTTGGGTACTGCGTAGCCGCAGCGTGGTTAGCGAACAGAGCCGCGGCGGAAGAAGTTAACAATCGCCAGCAGGATCACTGCGCCCAGGAACGAAACCAACAAACTGGGCAAGTTGAGGTCGCCCTGGTTGATGGTGCCTGTGCCAAACAGTGGCGCCAGCAGCAAGCCGCCCAGGAACGCGCCGACGATGCCGACGACGATGTTGAGGATAAGGCCCTGCTGGGCATTGGTGCGCATGACCATGCTCGCTAGCCAACCGATAATGCCGCCGATGATCAGCCAAATAATGAAGTTAATCATGGTAAAACCCTCCGTAAAGGTTTATGAAGTAGGATAAGAACACCTTATCCCGAGCTTACACTATGCTAAAGCAACTCTTGGACCACGATTGTGGCTCGTGTTACACTCGTCTTCGTCCACCGGTAAACAGGCCGACGAGGAACAGCAGCACACAGGCTCCGACAACAGCGACAAGGAAACTGGTAATGTTGAAACCGGTGATACCGATGCCCAGCAAGTTTGAACCGAGGAACCCACCGATCATCGCGCCAACGATGCCCACAATGATGTTGAGCAAAATGCCCTGCTGAGCGTCCGTGCCCATAATCTTGCTTGCAATCCAGCCTGCCAAACCGCCGAAAATCAACCATGCAATGATGCCCATGTGTGCCTCCCTTGTGACATGTGTTGTTGCTTTGTCCGTTATGCCGTCGGTGTATATATTGGCATAAAGCGTGCCACGAGCCGTTGTGCTGGTACGTATTCTGTTGTACTTCCCTTGAGTACTCTTTCTGCCGTGCTATACTTGGACCGGCGCCTTGCACAACGCAATTGCTAAGGAGAAATGCATGTCCCGTGCCACCATTGGCATCATTGGCGGAAGTGGGCTGTACGATATGCCGGGTCTGGCTGAGCGCGAGGATGTAGCCCTTGATACGCCGTTCGGCGCGCCCAGCGATCAGTTTGTGATTGGAACGTTGTCAGGCCAGCGGGTAGCGTTCTTGCCCCGCCATGGGCGCGGCCATCGCTTGCTGCCGACGGAAGTGCCGAGCCGGGCAAACATCCACGCGTTTAAGCAACTTGGAGTGGAGCGCCTGATCTCGATCAGCGCGGTCGGCAGTCTGCGCGAAGATTTGCCGCCGGGACGGCTGGTCGTGCCGGATCAGCTTCTGGATCGCACAAAAGGCGTTCGGCCGTTCACGTTTTTCGGCGCGGGTGTGGTGGGCCATGTCGGGTTTGACCCGCCATTCTGTCCCCAAACACGGGCAGCGTTGTGCCAGGCAATCGCGGCGACGGGTCAGCAGGTTGTCGCTGGCGCTACGCTGTGTGTGATCGAGGGGCCCCAATTCTCGACGCGGGCCGAGTCCGAATACCATCGCCGCAATGGCTGCGACCTGGTCGGCATGACGGCGCTGCCCGAGGCGAAGTTAGCCCGGGAAGCCGAGCTCTGTTATGCCACGCTGGCGCTTGTGACCGACTATGATGTATGGCATCCCCAGCACGACAGTGTAACCGTGGACGCCGTTGTGCAGGTGTTGCATCAGAACGTTGCCAATGCGCAGGCTGTGATTGCAGCGCTGGTGCCCTTGTTGACGAACCAACACCAGTGCCGCTGTGGCACTGCCCTGCAGCATGCAATCATGACCGCGCCGCCACACATTCCCGCCGAAACGCGTACCCGCCTTGAGCTTATCATCGGCAAGTATCTAGACTCGTAACCAAACACTGATGAACAACGACGCAGGCTTTATTTCACCGCGCTTAGCCCTCCTTTTAGCCGTATTCACGATTGGCCTGGGGGTGTTGGCCGTGTGTGTGGTTGCGGGTTTGGTGCTGGCTGCGCGCCGACGGATTACCACGCAGCAAGACTATGTGGTGCGTCTGCTGCACAACAGCGCCGTGCCACTGGCCATTCAACTCGTCGTGCGGGCGATCGACCTCGGCTTTGGGATTGTGCTCTACCGCGTATTCGAAGAGCAGCAGCGTGCCCTCGCGAACTTCGTCTTTGCCGCCTTTGTCACAACCGTACTGCTGGCCACGATCGCCGAGTGGGGCTTGAATATCTACCTTACCCGTGAGGTGGCTCGTGACGCGCAAGCGATCGAACGAACGTTTGGCACATCGCTCGCGCTGCGGCTCGTCTTTGCGGCCTTAGTTATCCCGCTCAGCTTGGGCGTTGTGTACCTGTACAACGGGCTGGCAGCCGCCCAACTAATCCGCGATGGCATTAATGCCCAAGGCGCGCTGTTGCTGCTGCTGCTTGCCTGCACCGTTCTGCCAGGGGCGTTCAGCGCGGCGGTTTCTGCGCTCTTTATGGCCACGGAGCGGCCGATTGTGCCGGCGGTTACGCAATTGTTGACCAACATCGTCAGCGCATTGCTGAAGATTGGGGCGCTGGTGCTCGGTCTAGGACTGGTCGGGGTAGCACTCGCGGCGCTGCTGGCAACAGTATTCAGCGCCGTCATCTTTGCCCGTTTGTTGGTTCGAACCTGGGGCTGGATCAGGCTGCGGTTTGACCGCCAGCTCGCGCAGACGATGCTCTGGGCCGGCTGGCCGCTGATGCTCAATAGCCTGCTGCTCGCGGTGTTTTTTCGCTTTGATGTCACCATCATCCGCGCCTTCCATGCGAATGAGCTGGCAGCCTATGATGCGGCCTACAAGTACGTGAATCTGACGCAGATTTTGCCACCGATTGTGATCAACGCTGTTTTTCCACTCTTTGCCCGGCAAGCAGTTGCCGACCGAGCGGCGCTCACGCGCGCGTATAGCTATCTCACGCGGCTCCTGCTGTTGCTCGCGCTGCCGCTGGCAATTGGTGTGACGATCATCGCGCGCTGGCTGATTGCTGTCTATGGCGCTAAGTATGTGGAGCTGGGCACACCGGCACTGCAACTGCTGATCTGGTATCTGCCGCTGAGCTACGTTAATGGCGTGACGCAATATGCCCTGATTGCGCTTGAACGACCCAAACCGATCACCTATGCCTTCGGCATGGCGGCCGTGTTCAATCTAGTCTTCAATCTTGTGTTTGTGCCGATCTACGGGATTAATGCCGCGGCAGTGGCCACAATCCTGTCGGAGGTTGTGCTGTTCTGGCCGCTGTGGCGCGTGTTGCAGCAGGAGCTCAACCCGACGCGGCTGTGGCAGATGACGTGGCGTCCACTTGTCGCAGCCCTGGGGATGGGGTTGGCCATGCTGCTGCTCGCGCCCGTGCATGTTTTGCTCAGCATCCTGGTCGCGCCGCCGGTCTTCTGGGCCTTGCTCGTGCTGCTGGGCGCGGTGCAGGATGAGGATCGCCGGCTGATGCGCCGCGTGCTCGGTCGGGCCGCGTAGCCCCACCCGAACCACATGCAAAGCCGGTTACTGTACCTGCAACGGATCTGCTTGCCTGGGCCGGGCAGCAAATACTTGGGACGGAGCTGGGTCTCTGCTTGCGCCAGTCTCGGGCCTTCAGCGATCGCAAAAGCAACCGAACGACCTGGCGCATTCCTTTTAGCCGGGTGAACATGCGAGGAGGTGGCTTAGGAGCTTTCTAGCCGGTGTACATCGTCCGTCTAGCCCAACCGCGCTTTGCGCGTAGATGGCAACCGGCGCCCCAACCGTTGCCTGCCCCAAGGGCAGGCAACGGTTACATAGGCTCGTCGGAACGCCCGGCATGGTTCAAGCGCGCAAAGGTTCGGTTATACCAACGATGTGCGGAGGAAGGGCGAGATAAGGTGTGGCTCGGCGGGCACGCTCTCGGCGCCAACAGTTCTGCACAGCGCCTCGGTTGGGCGCAGCGCCTCCCGCACCACATCTACCAATTCATCGATGGTGAATGGCTTATGCAGCACTTGTGCCCGCAGTTGTGCGATCTCTGGCTCCAGCATTTCAAGCTGCCGCAGTGCGGCGGTGCAGATTAACGCCGGCAAGTCTGCGCCGATAGCCTGTCGCACTTCCTGGATTGCTTGCAGGCCCACCATTTGGAAATTCACCAGCAAATCCGTCACCAACAGATCCGCCTGTGCTGGAGCTGCTTCGAGCAAGTGCGGCAAATTGTCCGCCGCGACAACTTGATAGCCTTCGTCCTGTAACACTTCGCGCAACAGATCTTGCAGGACTACATCATCCTCAAGTAGCAAAATCGTGGCTCTCATGGCCTCTCCTCGGTAGCTGCGTGCTCTGGGTGGAGCGGGGGAGAAGTGCTACCGTTTTTGCACTATAGCAGAATACACCGAAGATGTAAAGCCAAGGTAGAGATGTTCGCGCAACACAGGCCATCGTCCAGGCGAGCGTTGGATGCGTACAAAAGGTATTAGATTGGCTACGTCCTTACGCGATCTGATGCGGTGCCACCCCCAGCTGGCGCAGGCAGCGATCAAGCTCGGCCAGCTCGAATGGCTTGGGGAGCACAACGGTGGGGGCAATGTCCAGCGTAGTGCCAATATGGCGCTGTTTTTCATGCGAACGCCAAGCTGCGCTCATCAGCACCACCGGCAATTTCCGTCCAGCCGGATCGTTCCGCAGCTGGCGTAGCACTTCAAAGCCGTCAGTTTCGGGCATCATGACATCCAGGATCAAGGCCGCGGGCTGCTTGTCCTTGACGCAGCGCATCGCTTCACGACCGTCGCTGCAAACCGTGACATCATATCCTTCGTCCGTCAACACGTGTGACAACATATCGGCGAGCTCGCGCTGGTCATCAACGATCACAATCCGTGTGCGGTCCATGGGCGGTTTTTGGATGGACATCGCGCTATATCTCCAAAAGACTACCGAAAGTCAGCCCAATGCATGACGATCGGTGAGCCATGGTGTGGATGTTGTTATACGCCGATTAAGGACGTACCAAAATGTGGACAAACTTGGATGTTCAAATACGATTGCGTGGTCGCTGCCGTAGGCATTTGCAATGACCACGTTCGCGGTGCTACCTAAAGAGTTGCATTCCGTTCTCGATGCTCGAGCGAGGCATCGCCCGACTCTGGCGCGCGCAGTTCTTCCCTGGAAATCTCGGGATCTTTATCATACACCGAGCCCAGCAATATGTCTAATACCCCTGCCTGCTCGGCTCGGGCAATGGCTTGGTGCGTAATAAGCTCGCCAACGTTCAAGATAACATTGTCCTGCGGATCAAGAATAACGCGGCTGACTGGCCGTCCAAGCGCAGCTTTGATGCGTGCTTCGTGGGCTTCCTGCGCGGAGCGCTCACTCAAATCGGTTACTTTTTCTTTGAGCCGTTCCCACAGGTTGCCCGCGCCGGCGTTGGCCTGCTGCGTCGTCGCGCTGAGACGATCCCCGGCCACCGACAGTGCTCCGCCCGCTTGCGCGCGCGCAGCTTCGGTTGAAGACAGGCCAACCGCATCCAGCAGTTCCGCCTCCTTGTGGAAGGTTCGGGCGCGATTCACGACCTGCTCGGTTACGATCTGGCTGGGAGCTGCGATAACCATGCCTTCATTGGTCCGCACGGGACGCAGCACACGGCGCCCGATCGCTTCCTCAACTGCGCTGCCGGCCACAAGCCCGCTGGCCCGGCTGGAAAGACCGGCCGAGATACTGCCGCCTGTAGCCCGGTACAAACCATCCAACACGCCTTGGCGTTCGGCTTCTTCGGCGGCCAGCGGTGTGACCTGCTGCCCCCGCGTGACCAACAGTGTACCGTCAGGTGCCACGACATCGCTTTCGGCGATCCGCCCAATCACAAACTGTTTTTGCTGCGCCGGATCGACCGTCGCGTTGGTCAGCGAAGCTGTCGCACTTTGGGTCGTTTCTTGCAGGCGCTCGCCGGCAGTCTGCGCAGCAGCTTTGATGCCGCCAACCTGCTCTTCCATCAAATCTGCCGTTTCGGGCGGCACAAACGCCACATCTTCGCCGATCTTGAGCGTTTGGGGCGCGGGCACAAACGACCGTCCGGTATACCCATCGGCAAAGATGCCCCCGGATACTTCGTAGCCCTCAACCGCACCCGTCTTTTCGTCAAAGTAAAGATCGGCCATAGTGCCCAAGTCACGCCCGTCGGTTGTCATGATCTTGGTGCCCTTGAGCACATTGTTGCGCTCCAGCACCCGGTTGATCGCCGGCACCTGCGTAGCATTCACGATCGCGGTTTTTGAAGGAACAATGATCGCGTCGGGCCCGATCGTTTGCACATTTTCGAGCGGCAACACTTGTGTGCTGCTGAACCAGCCGCCTTCATCCACCAGGAAGCCGAGCAACTGATTGTTGTGTTGGTCGAATAACAGATCCTGGACGCTTTCAAACTCTTCCCCGGTATCAAACGCGACGATGGGCTTGCCGACTAAATCACTTCCTTTACGCATCTTGTTCTCTCCTTACCGCCCGAAGAACGCCAGCAGGTCAACAACGCCGAAATATTCGAGTAGTCCGAATGCGAGCAGGGCCAATGCAAGCATGGTAATGATCACCATGCCGGTATTGGAGCTTTGACCTTCGAGCCGCGGCATACTTCCTCTCCCCAATTCTATAACTTGATATAATGTTGGGCCATTGCGCAAGTTGCGTGCCAAAATCACCCTGCTGAAATTGCTTGATGGCGCTCGTATTGAGTAGTGCTTATGTCCTCCCCATCGACCCAGCCGCAGGCTGTGCTGGCCGTCGTGTGTCTTGCTCCGGATCGCTCATGCACACCTAACCAACGCGGCGCATCCGTTTATGTGCTGATCGGTTGCGGCTCTGCGGTTAATCTTCACCGGTGGCGGCTTCCAGCAGTTCCTGCTCCCGGTCTTCATCAGCTGCAATCAAGTCAGGCGCGAGCCCAAAGCGCGGCGCAACATCCGGAGCGTATCGCAGCAGATCGCGCCGAATGCGGAGTAAGGCCAGGTCTTTGGATTTAGCTTCCAACATCACATCGAAGTCAAGGTCGTGCGCCATGCGCATGAAGGTGATGAACTCAAACGGATTCAAAAAATCGGCGTGGCCGGTCCAGATCGGCGGTTGCAGCACGGTCTCGTGCTTGCCGGTCTTGCGATTTTTGCGCTTGATCTCGCGCAGCTCCGTGCGTGGCGACGAAAAATGCAGCTTCGGCCGCACACCCTCAGGCCACGAGCGCACAAAGCGCTCAAGGGTGGTCCGCAGGTCCGCGCCTTCAGGATTGTTGCACCAAAAATGCTGGTAGTCGAAGATCAACGGAACGCCGGTCGCTGCATGGATCAAAAGGACATCCGTGGCACTGTAGCGAATATCGTCATTTTCCAGCACGAGCCGCCGTCTGACCGGCTCTGGCAGGCGCCCATACGTTTCGATCCAGCGGTCGCGGCCGGCGGCGCGATCCCCATACGTGCCGCCCACATGAATCACCAGCACAGCCTCCGGCCCAAGGCCCATGCAATCGAGCATTTCGGCCTGCGCCACCAAATCTTGAATACCTTTATCGATCAGCGCACGGTCCGGACTGTTCAGCACCACAAACTGTGACGGGTGAAACGAAAGCCTCAGCCCCTGCTCCTGCGCGATCAGCCCCAGCTCCCGCAGCTCCAGGCTACACTCCTTGATCTGGCTGTGAAATTGGGGCATATCGGGATGGGTGATGTACGGCGCAACGTCGGACGACATGCGATACATCGTGATGTTCTGCGTTTTAAGATAGGTAAAGATGTCGCGCAGGTAGCCGAGTGAAACCCGCAGGTGCGGCTCGCTCTGCCATCGCCGCGTATCGTTGCTTTTGAGATCGGGCTGGCCGAGCACTTTGACGGCAAAGCCAAAGCGGAGCGGCGTGGCCCGAGACTGATTAACCATGGTCACTGTTGACTTGCCTTTCCCCTAGCGTTTCGCCAACCAGCAGCTCCGGCCCAAAGCCAAGCCCGCGCGCGAACTCGTTCCAAGCGGTGTACCTTAACGCGCCCCCGCTCGCTTGATCGTGGCCATTGCCATACCATTCGCCGGGCTCGTTGGGTGCGTGCTCGCGTAAAAAATCAAGGACGTTGATGTCGGGTCCGGCGCGCACGCTGAAATTAACACGACCCGGCAGATAGCCCGTATTGACGCCCATGACGATATATTTTGGCAAGCGCGTGCGCCAGATTTGGGCAACCAGCGGGTGGATCTGGCAAGGCGTGTGAATCCGGATCAGCGCCACGTTGCCGCTAAAGGTTGGAGCTGCCTTTTTTGCTTCGGCGAAGGCTTGATTGACTTCGGTCTTGGCAGCTTTGATCACGGCTACCTGCGGCGCCGAGCCTTTGGTAATATCGCGCGGATCGTCGGCGGTGAGCAACAGCTCAAGCGCTGGCCGGGCGTCGCCGGTGGCGGAACGTCGGGGCGCGTTCAACAGGGTGGTAGCATCCCGTAAGGGAGTTGCTTTGTAGCGCTGCTTGGCCGCGGCAAGCAGCGCGAATGGTGCGTTATCGCCAAGATCACTCAACAGGCTAATCGCCGCGATCCATTGCAGATCGTCGATGTTAGCCACGGCTTGACCGCACCAAAAGGCTAGCAGTCCGGACGTCGGCGTTGGATCGGAGCCATAGCCAGTGATCAGCTCGGCATTTGGTGGTACTCCAATCGGCCGGTGATGGTCGATCAGCAGCGTAGGCACAGGAAGGATCGGTTGGTCGCGGCTGCCTAAATCGGTCACCAGCAACACCTGCGCCTGGTGCTGGGCAAGCCGCCTGCGCACACTTTCCGACCATGCGTTCTCGCCCTTGCCCGTCACGTCGGTACAGACGACATGCCCAAGCCGTTGCAGGGTGCGGGCGAGAATAGCGCCCGCGGCAAGTCCGTCGGCATCGCTATGGCACAGCACCACAACTGGCTGATTCAGATTAAGTTGGCGTACGAACGCGCCGAAACGAGCTTGACTAGCTTCGATCGCTGCTGCCTGCACACATCGCTCCATTCGCGGGGTCAGCGATCAGTTAGCAGCCTGTGTGCCTTGAATACAACACAAACAGGATGGAATGCTCCATCCTGTTCGCTGCGGGCTATTATTCTTACACTGCTTAGGGCAGCAATCGCCGCGCAAGGAGGTCGGCGCCGAGTCCCAGGCTGGCAAGCAGATAAAAGGTGAGCAGGCCGGCGAAGGGCGTCCAGATGCCCAATCCGATGACCACGATCAGCTGCGCCGCAACACCCCACAGCGCGCTGGCCACAGTCGCGCCGCCGGTGAGCCGGTAGCCAAGCGCTTGACCGACGGCAGCCAACCCTTGCACATACGGCAGATGGGCCGCCAACAACAGCAGCGGCACCAGGAGCAACCCAACAACCGTGGCGGCCAGCAGGGCCAGCACGGGGAGCGTGAGCAACACCAGCAGCACTGTGATCAACACACCGATCCCGAGAGCAGCCCAGGGTTGCCGGGGCAGAACATGGCTGGCGCGAAGGGTACGCTGGGGCCATAGCAGCACCGCGAGGCCGGCTAATGCCAGTGTGACGAGCGCGCCAAACAGCGCACTTAAGGAGCGCACGACGTTGGGCGTCACCGTCGCCCCACTCGCCCCAAACCAGCCCGTTCCGACCGCGAGCGTACCGGTGCTTGACCGTATGGCGCCCACGACTTGTTCTGGAGCGGCCTGGATCTGGCCGATGCCCGCGAGCACATCGCCGCCGACACGCGCGGCCGGAGCAAGAGTAACCGTGCCCGCTACGCTGGCGACGTTGCCGCGAACAAGGCCATCCACGACGATGGTGCCGAGCAATGAGGCAACATCGCCATCAATGGCTTGCGTCACGCGAATCGGCTGCAGGACCGTCGCAATCGTGGACTCTTGAGCAAAACTTGCGGCGGCGTTTGCCGCATCGTTCATGGCTGTGACCATGCCTCCCGATAGCAGGAGCAGGGCGGCCAGGGCAGCGCTGCCGAGCGCGCGACCAACGCTGGGCCGGCGCATAACACCATTGAGCAGCAGCGTGACGACCACGGCACTGCCAAGCAGCGTTACCAGCGGTCCTATGGCCGCACCGGCAACGGTGAGCACAACATCCGCGGCTAGGCCCAACGTCGTTCCGGCCCACAGGTGCTGCAAGCTTATGCCGGCGACAACGGCGATGCTGAGCCCAGCCGCTACGGCCAGTCCGATCTGCTGCCACCGCCGCTGCACACGCTGGGCCGATTGTTGGGCCAGGGTAAGCGGCGACTCGGCTGGTAAGCGCTGCATAAGCTTGGCTGTAAAATCCGGCGGCGGCAGTGCCAGCTCTCGCGTCGTTTGGACCAGCGCCCGGCTGAACGGGTCGTCCTGGTCGTCCCGGCAGGCAGCGCAGACAGCGAGATGGTCCTGGTGCGCTTGATACTCGTCAGGCTGTAGCTCACCTGCGCCGATTAAGCGTGTGTGCGCTGTTCTGCAATCCACGGCAAAGCTCCTTCTGCTTCGAGCAGCTCCTCCAGCTGACGTCGCGCCCTAAACAGCCGCGTCTTCACCGTCGACTGCGACAGATTGGTGATGTGCTCGATCTCTTCATACGAAAGATCGTGGTAGTAACGCAGCACAGTGATCAGCCGATAGGTGTCGGGCAACTGACTGATCGCACGAGCGACAGCCTCGCGCTGCTCATGATCGAGCGCGCTGCTTTCCGGACCGGGCGCCGAGCTGGGCACCGCATAGGCGACCTCGTCAAGCTCCACCAGGGTCGCGCGGCGCCGACGCAGCACGTCGATACAATAGTTGGAGGCGATGGAAAGCAACCAGGTCGAGAACTTGCGCTCACGGTCGTAGGTGGCTAGCTTGGTATAGGCCCGCAAAAAAATCTCCTGGGCCGCATCCTCGGCCTCGGGTGCGCTGCGCAGCATGCGATACGCCAGATTATAAACAGGCGCTTTGTAGGCGTCCACGAGGCGGGCAAATGCTTCGTGGTTGCCCCGCACGGCTGATTCGATCCAGCGCAGCTCGTCGGTCTGCGGCTCCATCGATGCTCCTTTGAACAGAAGTACGACGATTGCGGCAAAAGGTTTCAGCCGATTGTAGCATAGGGCGTTTAAGCGCTTCCGGCTGAACCTCGGGCGGAGGCAAACACTCACCCCTTTGGCTGAGTGTGAGCGTTGTTGAGTAGGCCGTTAATCCGCTTTTGATACGGCCTTAACTCCTATTGTATTGACATAGTGGATCGCGGGTTGCTATACTACACACAGGAAAAGTTCGGCGCCATTTGGTTGGCCCTTCGTGTTTCGGAGGGCTTTTTTTGTCCCCCTGAAACAGGGACCGCGCGCAAAGGAGCAACGTATGACTATCCGCGCGATTTTGTTTGACCTGGATAACACCTTATACCCGGCTACGTCGGGCGTGATGCAAAGCATCGACCAACGGATCGGGGAGTATGTGCGGCAGCGGCTGGGCTTGTCGGAGGCGGAAGCGGCGGAGATCAAGCGCCACTACTACTCGACGTATGGCACCACGCTGCGTGGCTTACAGCAACACTACGGCCATGTCGAGACGGACGATTATCTGCAGTTCGTTCATGATGTGGCGATTGAAACATTTTTGCAATTCGATGCCGAGCTCGACGCGGCGTTGACCCGACTGCCCGTCACCAAGATCATCTTCACCAACTCGCCGCGTGAGCACGCTGAGCGGGTGCTCAAAGCGATGGGCCTGGCGCACCACTTCGAGCGCATCTACGACCTGCGCTATTTTAACTTTGTGGCCAAGCCGGATCCGGCTTGCTACCAGCATATCTTGGATGATCTCGGCGTGGCTGGGTCGGAGGTGCTGCTGCTTGAAGATACGCCGCATAACTTAGCACCGGCCAAAGCGCTGGGCATGACCACGATGCTGATTTGCGATGCTAGCGCGAGCTGCGCGGACGCGGATTATCTGGTCGAGGATGTGCAGGCAGCGCTCGCCATCGCCGAAAAGCTGGTCAAGCCGGTGGTCACGCTGTTGCCCCGCCAAGCCGCGCGGACAAAGCGGCCGGTGCGACGATCGGCCTAGCATGGCGGAATGCAGCAAGATGTGCTCGGCGGGGGTGTGGTTGGTAGCCCTTTATTGTGCTTCGTAGGCAAGCTCGGCGTAGTCGAGCATGAAAAACGGGGGTCGGCTAAACGCTCCAACCGCACCGTTGGCGATCGTGATCGTATTGGTGCCCGGCTGAAGCACCTGAGCATTAAAGGTCCAGGTGTATGTGTCCCAGGTCCCGCTGTCGAACGGCAGATCGTCATCCGGCAGTAAGTTCGGTCCGCTGTAAATCTCGTGGCCATTGACGGCAATCACGATCGGGGTCTTGTCTGCTCCCTCGGAATCCATGCCCTCGACGCTTAGCTCGGCGCTGCCAAAAGGCTGCGCTTCAACCAAAAAGGTTGCTTGCATCGTGCTCCATTCGGTCGCGGTGCCATAAATCCAGGTAGCTGTGCGTCCGCCGTACGTGCCGCCATTTGCCCGGCGATATCCCCCGCTCCAGGCTCCATCGTCCAGCTCAACCGTTGCTCCGGTCGTGCCTCCTCCCAGAGTCGACCTGCGCCCGGCCGGCTGTTCGGCCACAAGCGGCACAAATGTAGGTGTGGGTTGAACCTCATTGGGTGGGCGGAGCGTTGTCTGGGTTGTACCTGCGACGACCGACTCATCGGCTCCTTGGCGGTCAGTGGTGCACGCCGTGATGCTGAACAGCAACAAGACCATGGCGGCCACAGCGCGCCAAGGACGCTGGCCGAGGTAGGAGACGCTTGCCGACGATGCAACATGGATGAGGCAGTTAAGTGGCATGGGCACCCCGTGTGCAGGCATGGCTGGGCATACGATGACGGCGCCTTCCTAGCTGTAGGCGAGCCGTCGCTTGGCTGAGGAACAGGGATTTGAACAGTAGCTACCTGATCCAACCGCAGGCGTCCGACCAGGGAACGATACGCAACAGGCTCAAAAAGGCCGTACCCCCGATTCTGTTCGTGTCCGTCATCTCTCTCTCCTGCAGCGCAGGAGGCAGCTCGTGGCGTGCTGGGTGTTACCCAACCTTGCCTTTGCCGCTGCGGTGCGAGCCTGCGAGGTAGTCGTCACGCGCTCAGCCCGCAGGCTGTTGCGCTGCCACCAATAAGCCGACCCCACACACCTTGCTCTCCTTGTGCCAGCGCAGTCGCCTAGCCGCCGCCGTCGCCGACGACGCTGGTGGGCTCTTACCACCACCGGTTTCAGCCCTCACCACGCGAGACCACGGCGTTACGCCCTGCGTCCCCGTTCGGCGGGTGTGCTTGCTGTTGCCGTCTTGCGTCAACCACCTGTTGCCAGGAGGCTGCCCCTGCTTGCGGTTTCGCAGGGTGGCCTTTTGCCAGGAGCTACAGATTGAAGGATCGCGCCGGAACGCTTGGGTTCACGGCGGCCTTCCGCCTGCAGCCCCCGGCAAGCGGAGAGTCGGGAAGTTCCTCTGGCATTCGCCAGCGACGGAACACCTTTTTGAGCCTGGTTGTTAAACGAAGTGACACGGTGCCACTTCCGCAAGCAAAAAGATGAGGGATGAATCACGAAGAATGAATAGCTCATCCTTCTGCCTTCATCCCTCATCCTGGTTAGATGGTGACCCCAGCGGGATTCGAACCCGCGGTCTTCACCTTGAGAGGGTGACGTCCTAGGCCGCTAGACGATGGGGCCAACTCGCTGTGCGGGGCATACTATACCTTAATTTTGCCCCGGATGCAAGCGAACCTAAACATTATTGGGCTACCGCATCGGCTAACACAGCCCTCCACCCAACCTCCCGTAATAACGCGCCGACACTGCACGAGGGTGCTCGCTAATCGGGCACGACGATCTGATCGAGGCCAGCCTCTGCCTCCGGAAACTGCGGATGCATCGCCTCCAGCGTGTCGGCGATGGTGCGCGCGATCACGAGATTGCGATACCACTTTTTGTTGGCCGGCACGACATACCACGGCGCATACGGCGTTGAACAGTTGTTGATCGCGTCCTCAAAGGCGACGTGATACTGTTCCCAATAGGCACGCTCCTTGAGGTCGTTGCTGGAGAATTTCCAGTGCTTGGTCGGATCTGCAAGCCGGCTTTCAAGCCGTCGCTTTTGCTCATCTTTGGAAATATACAGAAAGAATTTGAGCACCGTGGTGTTGTTAAGCGTCAACATATGCTCGAATTCGTTGATCATAGCGTAGCGGTGGCGCCATACATCCTCGCCGACAATGTTTTTTACCCGTACGATCAGCACATCCTCGTAGTGTGAGCGGTTAAAGATGGTAATCATGCCGCGCGGTGGCGCTTTGATGTGGTAGCGCCACAAAAAGTCATGCTCAAGCTCTTCGTTACTCGGCGCTTTAAACGACCAGACCTGACAGCCTTGCGGGTTAACGCCCTGAAACACGCCCCGAATCGTGCCGTCCTTGCCGCCGGTATCCATCGCCTGCAGCACAATCAACAAGCTTTGTTTGCGCTCGGCGTACAGTCGTGCTTGCAGCTCGGCGATGCGCGTGCGCTGGAGCTTCAGCTCGTCTTTGACGTCGTCTTTGCTTTCGAAGCCTTCGGACTCGTTGGGATCGATCTGGACGAGCTGGACTCCGGCCGGCGCGCTTGGTTCGACCAGCCGTAATTGTTCGCCCCGATCAATGCGGTAGCGGGGATAGTTCGGCGCGGGCGGCGGATCTGTGACCACCATGGTTTCGGGTGAGGTAACCTCGGCTGCATGCGCCGTTGCTGCTGCCACAGCTTGCTTGGAATTGGTTGGATTGGTTGTAGCTTGTTCTGATTGCGTGGCGATTGTGCCATTCGAGGAGTTGTGCTTCTTGCCCATGGGAATCTCCTTCCGACGGCTGCGGAAAGGTCGACAGTTACTATCAGGCGAGCAAGTTATGCGCCAAGGCGTCGCGTTACAATGTGCATAGTGCAGCGTGTGGGCAAGATGCTCGCCGGGCACTTGCCATAGCTCGCGCTGCAACTACACGTGTCCCAGTGGCGCATAATGGTTGTATCTAAGCGTAGACCAAGCACCTGCAACTAATCGTGAGCGAGCAGCGTCAAACGAAGGACTTGACCGTTTGCATATGCAATGCCGCACAATGGAGCTACCAAGCCCATAAGCGCAGCTAGAACCTTCGCGACTGAAGCCATTTGCCGCTCCGCCTGTGCTGCGGGCAAACGCACGATCTCATATATGGTTGGCTTTGGCGCGGAGATTGTGCCAACCGGGCGTACAACGTCCTTGGACCAGTGAGCGGCGAGGGCCCTGATTCGACAGCTGATACCCGTGACAAAAGGGGGACTGCTATGGCAGCGTATGATGATCGGCAGACGGAACTTGAACAAGGCTATCGGTCAGACTACTCGTCCGCGGGCTTGGACACGCAGCACCTTGCCGCCGCGCAACCACCTGGCGTTGCGGGAACGCTGCCCGGTGCGCTTGCTGCGCCGCAGCCGCGCACCCACCATGCAGCCATCGCGTTGATCAGTGTTGGCATCCTGATGCTGTTAAGCCGGCTCGGGATGGGTCAGATTGATTTTACGGCCGGCCTGGTCTTGCTCACCATCGGCAGCTGCTTTTTATTCTTCGCGTTCTGGCGGCGGATCTATGGCCTCAGCATTCCCGGCTTGATCCTGGCGGGCTTGAGTGTTGGCGTTACCTTGGCCGAGCTGACGAGCGGCGTGTCCGTGCTGTGGGGGCTCTCGCTTGGCTTTTTGCTGATTTATATTCTTGGCAAGGCGCTGTTTCGGATTCACAGCGTGTGGCCGACGATCCCGAGCGTAATCCTGTTTGGCGTCGGCTGGATCGTCGCGATCACGGAGCTGCCCACGTTCTTCGCCGTTGGGTTGATCTGGCTACCGCTGTTGTTGGTCGGTGCGGGCCTGTACCTCGGCTGGGGCCGCCACACAGCTTAATCCGCCGCGAAAAGGCTAAAACCTGCATATGGAGCCGGCCGGTCACTGTATTCAACAGCGACCGGCATATGATTCTTTAACAACGTTAACGCACAGCCGCTAGCAGCTCATCGTTGGGCGGAACATCGCTCATGCGCTGCTGCGGATGGGCATAGCGTACAATGCCGTCTGTGCCGACCACAAAGATACCGCCGAGCTGCAGCATATCCTGGTCTTTGCTGGATTCCACGCCAAAGGAGCGCGCGGCCTGCAGTCCCCGCACCAGGTTGCTGACCCGCGCTTCCCGCAGCAGATTTGCCTTGGCTAAGCCATAAGCGCGGTAGGCTATGCGGCGCGGATCGGCAAGCAGCGGAAACGGTACTTCAAGCTGCGCTTGAAACTCTTTCGTTCGGACGGCTGAGCCCTGACCAATGGCCACAACGCCGATTTTCGCTTGCTCAAAACGCTCCCAATTATCACGCAACTGCACCAGCTGCTCACGACAATGCGGTCAGCCAAAGTGCCGCACAAACACAAGTGCCGTTGGACGTTGGATCCAAAACGACGCCAATGCAACCGGCTGGTCGTCTCCATTGCGGAGCGTGACATCAGGCGCGGGCTGGCCTGGCTCAACAATGCTGCTCTGTTCGTTCATTGCTTCCTTCCATGCTCTTCGTGTTAAGTATAGTGAACTTTACGGAAGCGGTTCGGCTTTGCGCAAGCTGCGGAAGGTTGTCGGGCACAGCTGGGTGGGCTGCTGCGACCGAATCGGCGCGTGACGCATAGCTGGGACGTTGTGGCATAATACACGCAAGGCACATTCTTGATGCATGGAGCGAAAATCTCCGGTGGCACTCCCATGGCGAAGTGGTTTGAGCATTGCGAAACATTGGACGAGGCACGGGACGAATACCACCGTTTGTGCTTCAAG
This sequence comes from bacterium, assembly GCA_016781505.1. Taxonomy (GTDB): domain Bacteria; phylum Chloroflexota; class Chloroflexia; order Chloroflexales; family Kallotenuaceae; genus LB3-1. The sequence goes on along the minus strand of JADDQF010000026.1, from coordinate 11,850 downwards.
CATCATCCCGATCACGGTGGGGATACGTTGGTGATGCAGGCGATCAACGCCGCGTATGCCCAGTTCAGGGGCGAGCGTATTCGGCCCAGACGAGCGCATACCACCGTCCGCCCGCCACAGCCAAGCGCGCGCTGGCAGCGTCCCCCGCGTGAGCCGCCAACCGATGTACCGTTCCAATCCGAACGGGCAGAGCAGCCGCCCGAGTCGCAGCCGCTCCACTCGCGGGATGATATTCGCCGGCTCTGGCTTGGCCAGCAGTGGCAGCCGCTTGCAAATGGTAACCTTGGTCGGAGCTTGGGTGGGCATACGGTGCTGCTGGTGCGTCACCCGGCGCCCAAGTACCAGGGCGCGTGGTTTGTGTTGCTCGATAATGTTTTCAGCCCCTACTTTTACCATAGCCAGCCCGAGGCAGAGCAAGCAGCCTTTGATCTGCTGTACGACAAGATCAAATACCACGAGCTGTAAGGCGGGGTTGCCCGCTCAAGTCTCCTTAAAAGCCGCGCCTTTAAGCCCGGTGACGGCCTTCCCGGGGGTTGGTGCATTCCGCCTTTAGGCCGACGCAGCCTACTCCACAATCGGGTACAATACCGATACCTCGCCCCGAGCCATCGCGGCAGGTTGGTTTTTTGCCTCACCAAGGAGTTTTTGATGGAGCGTGTCTTCTTCGATCCCAACCTGATCTAGCATGGAGACACACGGGTGTCTCCCAAGGAGGCACAATGCTTCAGATTCAAAAACTCCATAAGAGCTACGGCGTGGCCACAGTGCTCGCCGATGTCAGCTGTATCATCAACGACGGCGAACACGTGGGTCTGATCGGACCGAACGGCGTGGGCAAATCAACACTGCTGCGCTGCGTCATCGGCCAGGAGCAGCCCGACAGCGGCACGATTCTGCTGTCGCCGCCGAACCTCATGATCGGCTACCTGGCGCAGGCGTTTGAAACCATGACCAACCGGACGGTAGGCGAGGTCGTAGCCGCCGCGCAGGCGGACTTTGCTGCCGCCGAGGCGGCGGTGCAAGCGGCGGCAGATGCGCTGGCAACCGCCACCGACCTTGAAGCCGCCATGGCTGGCTACGACACAGCGCTGGCTTGCTTCGAAGCGCTGGGCGGCTATGAGCGTGAGCATCGGGCGGCGGCGGTGCTCCAAGGCCTAGGTCTGGGTGAGCTCGATCACGATCTTGATGTAGCTGCCCTGAGTGGCGGCCAAAAGACCCGCCTTGGCTTGGCCGCGCTGTTGCTGCGCGAGCCCGATCTGCTGCTGCTGGACGAGCCGACCAACCATCTGGATGTGGAGGCGCTGGCCTGGCTGGAGAATTTTGTGCAAAGCTATCCCCGGGCGGTGCTGGTCGTTTCACATGATCGCGCGTTTCTGGACCAAACTGTGACGCGCATTCTGTACCTCGATCCGCTGAGCCGTACGCTCAAAAGCTATGCTGGAAATTATAGCGACTATGCCTTAGCACGCGAGCACGAGCACGCGCTGCAGGTGGAGACCTACAAAAAGCAGCAAGAGTATATTGGCAACGTGCAGCAAGATATCGTGCGGCTCAAGGCCCAGGCGCTGAATGTTGAGCTCAGCAGCACGCCCACGGATCGGGATGCAAAATTCTTTCTGAGCGGTAAAGGCGGCTCCAAAAAAGTTGCGCGTAAGGCGCGGGCTCGCGAGCGCAAGCTCGAACGGTTCCTGGAGTCGGATGAGCGCGTTGACAAGCCCAAGGCCCAGTGGAACCTCAAGCTAGACTTTGGCGCTGCGCCGCCGAGTGGTCGGGCGGTGCTGCGGCTGGAGGAGGTTGGCTTTGCGTATGGGCAGTCTGCGCCGCTGTTCGAGCATGTGTCGTTCGACGTGTTCCATGGGGAGCGCGTCTCGCTGGTTGGGCCGAATGGCACCGGCAAAACCACACTGCTACGGCTGATCGAAGGTCGGCTGCAGCCACAGCATGGCACTATTCGCATCGGGGCGAACGTGCGGCTGGGCGTGCTGGCGCAGGAGCATGAAACGCTGGACGTGCGGCGGACCGTGCTTGAAACGGTGCTCCATGAACGGCCGATGAGTGAGACCGAGGCGCGCAGCTTTCTCCACTTCTTTCTTTTTGGCGGCGAAAGTGTCTTTCGGCGGGTCGGCGCGTGCTCCCTTGGCGAGCGTAGCCGGCTGCAGCTAGCCTTGCTGGTGCTGCGGGGCTGCAACTTGCTGCTGCTGGACGAGCCGTTGAATCACCTGGACATCGAGGGTCGAGAGCATTTTGAGGCGGCGCTGGAGGCCTTTGAAGGCACAGTGATTGCGATCGCGCATGACCGGGCCTTTTTGCAAAGCTGGGGCCGGGGCGCGCGGCAGCGGGTTATCGAGGTGCGCGCGGGGCAGGTCCGCGTTTTCGAGGGTGATTACGAGGGCTACGTATGGGAAACGGGCCAGCGCCGGTCGTAATCAGCGACCGTTAAGCGCTGGGTGGTATACAATACCCGCGCCCCAAGCTAAAGGGCGACAAATGCGATGCCCCATTTCTGTCGCTGTGCGTGCGGAAATTGTGGCATCAGACAGGACCGTAATGGACCCGAAGGCCTACCGTTTGCCGCAGCATGTGCGGCCCAAACGCTACGATATTGAGCTTGATACACGGCTAGGCGTTCCCGAGTTTACCGGGCGTGTTTCCATTACCCTCGACCTCGGGGAGCCCTGTGACTTGATCGAGCTGCATGCGCGTGACCTCCGGCTTTTTGAGGCGCAGCTGGACGGGGACGGTCAAACACATCCGGGCGATGTAACGCTGGATGCCGAGCGTGAAACAGCCACGATTAAGTTTGGCAAACCCTTGCCCACCGGTTCCGCAACGCTCCATCTCCGCTTCGTGGGCCAACTAAGCCGGGGTATGGAAGGGTTGTATCTGGCCAGCGATGGTCCAGAGCAGGTGATCTGTACGCAGTTTCAGGCAACGGATGCCCGCGCGGCCTTTCCGTGCTTCGACGAGCCGACCTTCAAGGCGCGGTTCGCCTTCACCATCACGACCGCCGCCGATGCCACTGTGCTCTCCAACGGGCCAGTGGTGGCGGTGACTCCGAGCCAGAATGGTCGCTCACAAACGTGGTGCTTCGCGCCCACCAAGCCGATGTCATCCTACCTTGCGGCGCTGGTGATCGGCGATCTTGCGGGAACGGCGGAAGAAACTGTGCATGGCACGCCGTTACGGGTCTGGGCGCTGCGCGGCAAGGAACATATGGGCCAGTTTGCCCAGCAGTACGCTGCGCGGCTGCTGCCCTGGTACGAAACCTATTTCGACGTGCCCTACCACTTCGACAAGTATGACCAGGTGGCGGTGCCGGGGTTTTCGTCGGGCGCGATGGAAAACAGCGGCCTGGTGCTTTTCCGTCAAACCGGGCTGCTGGTTGACCCCCAGACGACATCCTGGGAACAAGAAAAATACATCGCGCATATCGTGGCGCACGAATTTGCGCATATGTGGTTTGGCAATCTGGTAACCATGCAGTGGTGGGACGACCTGTGGCTGAATGAGGCGTTCGCCGAATGGGTATCAATGAAAGCGGTGAGCCTGCTTTCGCCTGACTATGCCATCTGGGACGATTTCCAAAGCAGCAAGTCCGGCGCGCTGGCGACCGACGCTCTGGAAACTACGCATCCGATCTACAGTCCGGTCGCGACAGCCGCCGAGGCCAATGAGCTCTTCGATACGATTACGTATGTCAAGGGCTGCTCGGTGCTGCGGATGCTGGAGCACTTTCTGGGCGAGCCGGCCTTTCGAGCCGGAGTGCGAACCTATATGCGCGAGTTCGCCGAGCGAAACACAGTGGGAGCTGATTTGTGGCGCCATCTACAGGAGGCGTCACGCGAGCCAATAGCTCAGATCATGCAAAGCTGGATCACGCAAAGCGGCCATCCGCTGATCGATGTTGCGCTTAACCCTGACAGCCATTCCCTGCACCTCCGTCAGGAACGATTCTTTTCCAGTCCTGCCGCCATGTCGGCCGCAGCTCAAACGTGGACGATTCCACTTGTGCTGCGCTTCGAGGATGCGGCCGGTGTGCACGAGCTGCGGCAGCTCCTTGATACACCGGAAACCAGGATCGCGCTCGATGTGCAGGGAACGATCAAGTGGTGCTATGCGAACGCCGACGAGATCGGCTTTTACCGTCAACGCCTGGACGGCCAGCTGTTGGCTCAGGTACTCGCCAACCTTGCGCAACTGACGACCAGCGAGCAAATGGGACTGCTCCGCGACCAGTGGGCGCTTACTCGTCGCGGCGATCAGGCAATCACACAGTTTTTGGACGTGCTGGCGGCTATGGGGGCTAGCGACAAGTACCATGTGCTCAGCCAGGTTGTTACCTATCTGCACACGTTGGAAGACCTGATCGTAGAGACCGGCGATGAGCCCACACTCCAGCGTTTTCGAGCTTGGGTTAGTCGGCAATATGGGCCGAAGCTGGCTGCTAGCGGCCTGGCGCCGAAGCCAGGCGAAACGCGCAACATAGCGCAACAGCGGATTGCCCTGCTCGATGCGCTGGTTACGGTTGCGCATGACGCGGCCATACTGGATCAGGCTACACAGTGGGCTGATTGTGAAGCAGCGGATCCCGCCGCTGTTGATCCCAATCTCGCGCCGCTCTTTATTCGGGCTGCGGCGCAGTTTGGCGACGAGGCACGCTTTGAGCGCTACGTCCATCTGTATCAACAGCGTAGAGCGGCAGGGGCTGGCCCGCACCAGACCAACCGCTACCTGCAAAGCTTCCCCCATTTTCGTTCGCCGGAGCTGGTGCGCCGCACGCTCCAGCTGATCGAGCAGCAGATCGTGCCGCAGGAAGGGGTCGGCGGGCTGCTGGCGGGGATGTTGAACAGGAAACATACACAGCTGGCCGCTTGGAACTATATCAAGGAGCATTGGGCCGTCGTTCATGCTCTCGGGGCATTATGGATCGGAGGCCTTGTGCAAGCCACCGGTCAGCTGCCTGTGACGCTGCGTCAGGATGTGGTGGCTTTCTTTGATGCCCATCTCAATGGCGAGGCGCAGATGAGCTATGCCCGCGCATTGGAGGCGATGGACCAGCTGGCCGAGTTTAAGACCCGCACCCGCGACGACCTGATTGCCTGGTTCGCGCAGCAGGACAAGCCCTGAGAGCAACTAAACTATGCGCGCAATTGTGATAACGCGACCCGGTGATGCCGATGTGCTCCAGCTGCGGGATGTCCCGCGCCCCGAACCCGTAGCAGACCTAGTGCGGATTCGGGTCCATGCGACTGCCCTTAATCGTGCCGACCTGCTGCAGCGGCGTGGAGGATATCCTGCGCCGTTTGGTGTGCCTGCCGATATTCCAGGGTTGGAGTTTGCAGGCGAGATCGATGCGGTTGGTCCGCTCGTGGTGACGTTGCGGCCAGGCCAACGGGTCTTTGGGATTGTTGGCGGTGGCGCGTATGCCGAGTACCTTATCACCACCGAACGAATGGCGGTTACCATTCCTGATAACCTCGATTGGCTGCAGGCGGCAGCCGTTCCCGAAGTATTTATGACCGCGCACGATGCCTTGCGCCAAGCGCATTTTGTGGCGGGCGAGCGCGTGTTGGTGCACGCGGTGGGCTCGGGTGTGGGCACGGCGGCGGTGCAGCTCGTACGTGCGCTTGGTGGAACGAGCTATGGCACTGCTCGCTCGCCCGAAAAGCTGACGGGAGCACGCGATCTTGGGCTGGATGTTGGCCTTGCTGCGGCAACCTGGTCGGACGAGCTGGCTGCGAGCAACCAGCAGGTTGACGTCATTTTGGATTTTGTGGGCAGCTCATACTTGGGAGCAAATCTCAACGCTTTAGCGCCACGGGGGCGGTTGGTGCTGATCGGGCTGCTGGGCGGCGCCACAGCCGAGGTCGACCTGAGCGTTATTCAGCGCAAGCGTCTCCAGATCATCGGCACCGTGCTGCGGTCACGTCCGCTTGAAGAAAAAATCGTGGTGACCCAGGCCTTTGCCAAGCAAGTGGTGCCGCTGTTAGCACGGGGCGCGGTTCGTCCGGTCCTCCATCGCGTCTTTGATCTCCAAGCTGCGGCGGCAGCTCAGCAGTACATGGAGCAGAATGCCAATTTTGGCAAAATTGTGCTGCGCGTTACCGCTTAGCTGGGTGCGGAAACCATCCATACTGAATGCACGGCGGATGTTCTTTGTTGGACGAAAAGTGCTATCATGGCCAAAGCGCTTGACGTGCTCGTACACGCGGATGAACCTACTCATGACCTACAGCTTCTATGGCTGAGCTCAGCAAGGCATACCAGTACTTGCTCGATCATCAGGCTGAATTTTGGCAGAATGTTGGCACTCATTTGCAGCTCAGCTTGGCAGCACTTGCGCTAGCCTTGATTGTATGTGTGCCGCTCGGCGTGCTTGCGGCGAAGCGGCAGCGGGTAGCGCAGCCAATCATCAACGTGGCCAATGCGCTCCGGGTTGTGCCGAGTTTGGCGATTCTGTTTTTGGCGCTGCCCTACCTTGGCCTCGGCTTTAAGCCGTCGCTGGTCGCGCTCACGGTGCTGGCTTGTCCCCCAATTTTGATCAACACGTATGCTGGCTTTCGCGCTATTGACCGCGCTGTGATCGAGACTGCCCATGGCATGGGGATGGCTAAGGCACAGGTGCTGCGGCTCGTCGAGTTTCCACTGGCGCTGCCGGTGCTGCTGGTTGGTATCCGCATCGCAACCGTCGAGGTGATTGCCAGCGCCTCGTTGGCTGCGTTTATTGCCGGCGATGGGCTTGGTAATTTTATTCAGGTTGGCTTTGCTGTTCGCCGTCCCGACATTATGCTGGTTGGGACCGTCCCGATTGCGGTGCTGGCACTGCTCGCGGATGCATTGCTCGCCGGCCTGCAGCGTGCTGCCACTCCCCCGCACCGTACGCGCTAGGAGACGAGCGATGAAACATAGAAGAACAGGGTATCTGATCACGAAGGGCAGTTGGACCCGTATGCTCGGCCTATTGGTTGTGCTCGCCCTGTTAGCGGCCTGTGGTTCACCCGCCACCGGCAATGGGTCCGGAGCTGCGGCCGACGCATCCGCCACGACCACTCCGCGGGGTCCGATCAAGGTAGGCTCCAAGAATTTCACAGAAGCGATTCTGCTGGGCGAGATGTATGCGCAGCTGCTTGAAGCGAACGATTTCATCGTCGAGCGTAAGCTGAACCTAGGCGCGACGGACATTGCCCATGAAGCGCTCAAGCGCAAAGAGATCGACGTATATCCCGAATACACGAGTACCGGCTTGTTGGAAGTGCTCAAGCTGCCCAAGGAGACCGATCGTCAAAAAACGATTGATACTCTCAGGCGCGAGTACGAGCAGCAATTTAAGCTGACCTGGCTCCAGCCCGCCAAGTTCAACAACACAAATACCTTTGCCTTGACGAAAAAGCGCGCTGCGGAGCTGGGCGTCAAGACGTACAGCGACCTGTTTGCCAAGTCTGGCGATCTCGTTCTGGGTGGACCGCCCGAGTTTTTGGGACGCGAAGATACCAAGGGGCTGCAGGCGGCCTACGGTGGCTTCGAGTTCAAGGACGTTAAGCAGCTCGATCCGGGCCTGCGCTACCAGGCCCTCCAGGCCGGTCAGGTCGACGTGGTGGTCGCGTTCAGCACCGACGGCCAGATCGGCGGCTTCGATCTCCAGGCGCTGGAAGACGACAAAAACTTCTACCCGGTGTATCAGGCCGCGCCGGTGATCCGTCAGGACATTCTGCGGGCTAATCCCACCATTGCGGATGTACTGGGCTTGATTGCCGATAAGCTCGACGAGACAACCGTGGCGAAGCTCAACTGGCTGGTCGATGGACCCGAGAAGCAGGAGCCGGCCGACGTTGTGGCCAAGTTTCTGGCCGACCAAGGTCTGGTTAAGTAGCGGGTCGTACGCTCACAGCGGGGCTGCAGCACGGATCAGCTACGCTGTGCTTTGTTTGGATGGGTATGACGAAGCCACCTGCGATCGTGGTCGAACATGTGTCGAAGCAGTTTGCGGGCACCGCGCAGTCGTCGGTTGATGACTGCTCGTTTGAGGTGACAGCCGGGCAGCTGATTGTGCTTCTGGGGCCGTCCGGCTGCGGCAAAACGACGCTGCTCAAGCTGATCAATCGGCTGTACGAGCCCTCGGCGGGCCGTATTCTGCTCAACGGCACGGATGTGATGCAGCTGCCGGTGACCAATGTTCGGCGTCAGATTGGCTATGTGATTCAGCAAACCGGCCTGTTTCCGCATATGCGGGTCGAGGCGAATATCGCGGTGGTGCCACGGCTGCTGGGCTGGGAGCAGCCGCGTATCGACGCGCGGATTGACCAGCTGTTGGAGCTGTTGGATTTGCCAAACGACTACCGCCGCCGTTATCCGCGGCAGCTCTCGGGAGGCGAGCAGCAGCGCGTGGGGATTGCGCAGGCTTTGGCTGCCGACCCCGAGATAATGCTGATGGACGAGCCGTTTGGCGCCGTTGACGCGATCACCCGTGCGCGGCTGCAAGAGGAGCTGCTGCGCATTCACCGCAAGCTGCACAAAACAATCCTGTTTGTGACGCATGATGTTGACGAGGCGCTGCGGTTGGCCGACAAAATCATGGTGATGCGGCAGGGCCAGATCGTCCAGTTCGACACACCCCTGGCACTGCTGACCCAACCGGCAGACCAGTTTGTAGCTTCATTGGTTGCCTCGGGAGACATGCTGCGGCGCCTGGGATTGCTCCAGGTCGGCGCGGTCGCTGGTCCTTTTGATGGTAACCGTATGGCCTTGGCCGATGCACCGCGCGTCAGTGTCAACGGTGATGTGCGCGCGGCGCTCTCGCTCCTGCTGGGCAGCGGCGCTGACGTGCTCGTGGTTGTGGGTGACGACGAGCAGCCCGTGGGCATGCTTACCTTTGACATCATTCAAGCCGCTATCCGCCAAAGCGGCCAGCCTCCCGTTGGGGGTAGGTGAGCGCCGGGATGCAGCCTTTCATTGAAGCGCTCAAGCTCAAGTATCTGGTCAACCGCTTCGGCGATGTAGCCCTGCGCTTTTGCGAGCATCTTGTGCTGACGCTCGTGGCCCTGGTGATTGCGCTGCTGATCGCCTTGCCGCTTGGCGTAGTGCTCCATCGCTATCGGCGGCTGGCAGGGCCGGTCACGACCTTGCTCAACGTGGTGTACACGAGCCCCAGCTTGGCACTGCTGGTGTTGTTGCTAACCGTGCCATTTATCGGCCTGGGTACAGACAATGCCGTGATTGTGCTGGTGGTGTATGCCCAAATTATTTTGGTGCGGAATATTTTTGTTGGGCTCAACGGCGTCGACCCCCATGTTATCGAGGCGGCACGCGGCATGGGCATGAGCAACTGGCAGCGCTTGCTGCAGGTGGAGCTGCCGCTGGCACTGCCGGTGATCATTGCCGGCATTCGCATCGCAGCGGTGACGATCATTGGCATTGCGATGGTTGCGGGGTTAATCAACGCCGGTGGGCTTGGCCGCTTGCTCTTTGACGGCATTACGCGCGACTATCCGGATATGATCGTGGCTGGCGCGATTGGCGCAGCCACACTTGCCGGTCTGGCCAACCTGGGACTGCGGCTGGTCGAGCGCTGGGTTTCGCTCGCGGTGCACGGAGACGCCTAACGGCCGAACCTCGTGTTCCCCGTCTGCTCGTCCCAAAGAGCGAAGCAGAGTGTGGCAGGTCCGAATTTTCGTGTTAAGGTGGGCTGCCTGGCTTGGCTTGCAGGTTTATCGCGGCAGGGCAGAGTGCGACCCCGCCTCGTTCAGCAGTCGCCGAACGGCAAGCACGGCGTCACGAAGTGCCTCCACATCCTCCTGGCAGCAGTAGCGATCGCCCTGCCGTAGCTGCTGTTTGATGAAAGCAAGCTCGGTCAGCAGGTGGTGAAAGCGGCGCAGGCGGCGGTAGTGCAGCCAGCCGCGCAGGAGCAGCGCCCGTAGCTCGATTTTGGAGCGGAGCGCAGGACTCAGAACGCGCTCATATTGACGCAGCGTAATAACACCCCGGCTTACCTCCTCGTCCAGCTCGGCATTGAGACATGCTCGCTCTTGGCGTTGGGATAGGACCACGGTTGCGAGCACAACCAGTATGCCGCCACTGTCAATGATCCAGGCCAGGCCGAGCCCCAACAGTCCCGATTGGGCCGAAGTATTGTGCACGGCATGCAAAACCATGGCCAGCCACAGAGCGATCGGCACCGCCACATACCCGACCCAACGCCGCCGTTCGTAGCGGACCAGGCCAAGCGCAATGCCGACGATGCTGGTAAAAAAGGCGTGATTAAGGCCGAACAGCACGGAGCGCAGCAGCCACACGCTCACGAGCTGATGCTGGTACAGCATGAAGTACAGGACGTTCTCGCTCATGGCGAAGCCAAACCCGACCAGTGCACCGTAGATGATGCCGTCAAGCACGCCATCGAATTCACGCCGGGCAAAGACAAAGATGCCAATCAACACCAGCGCCTTTAGCAGTTCCTCTACCACCGGCGCCACGATTGTTGTTTCCGAGCCAAGGCCGAACATGTTGATCGCTGCCGCCCCCACCGCCAGCTCTGCAACAATCGCCAACACCAGCGCCGGAACGGCGCCCCAGACGAAGGTCACAATCAGCAGATGCAGCGGCTCTTTCTCGTAGCGATCCAGCCACCAGAGCAGGAGGGTGTAGCATGCAGTTGGCGCAAAGGCGGCGACAAGCGGCGTGAGTAGGTTCATACAGATTGGCAGGGGTACCGTGCTGGAGCCCAAACGCTCAGCACGCTATCCGACGTGATCCGTTATGCTGCGTATGCGGCGTTCGCCAATTCGGTCGGAGCCGCTGAGTTGACCAGCGTAGCGGCGGGGGATGCAACGCAGGATTATTGTAGCACAGCGCCGACAGGTGGTGCCAAGCCGCGTATTCCCTCACCTAAAATGTTACCGAAGGCATTATGGTTCCCTCAAATGAGAATGTTACTGAGGGACCATGTTGGACATACCACCGATGAGCATCACCGAACGCCGCACCTACCTCGCCCGGATGTTCCCGCGCTACCGGGCAGCCGACCGTCCTGGCCGCAGTCAGTTGCTCACCGAGATGCAGGCAGTCACCGGCTTACACCGCAAGAGTCTCCTCCGCCTGCTCAACGCCGCCACGCTCGCCCGCCAGCCCTGCGCGCGCCAACGCAGCCGCACCGATGGAGTCGCGGTCGAGGACGCCATTTGCCTGATTTGGGAGACCCTGGACTATGTGTGTGCCGAGCGCCTGACCGCGGCCCTCGTCCCTACCGCCCAGCAATTGGCCCACCATGGGGAGCTCTGCCTCTCGGATACGCTGCGCGCCCAACTCGGGCGCATCAGTATCGCCAGTGTGCAGCGGCGCCTGACCCGCTTCACGCAGGACACCCCGCGCCTGCCGCGCAAAGGTCCGGAGCAGGCCAACCGGCTCGCCAAGACCATTCCCATGCGCCGCATTCCCTGGGATACCGCCGAGCCTGGGCATTTTGAGGTCGACTTGGTGCATCATGGTGGCCCCGTGCCGGTCGGCGACTACGGCTATACCCTCCAGCTGATCGCCGTGGCGACCGGCTGGAGCGAACGGGTGGCCGTGCTCGGGCGCAGCCAACTGCGGATGGAAGCGGGCTTTCGGCGGATCTTGACGCGGCTGCCGTTCCCGATTCGGGAACTCCATCCCGATAATGGGAGCGAGTTCTTGAACCACCATCTCGTGCGCTTCTTCGGGGACGCGATCACGGGGCTCCAGCTCTCGCGCTCGCGGCCGTACCAGAAGAACGACAATCGCTTCGTCGAGCAGAAGAACGCGACGCTGGTGCGGGCGTACCTGGGGCAGGTACGGCTGGACACGCCGGCGCAGGTGGCGGCGCTCAACGCGCTCTAT
>JADDQF010000127.1:39735-48670 GCA_016781505.1 bacterium | reverse complement strand
TAGAGGATGGCCGAAGCCGCGTCAAGGCGGCGATGCAGGTTGGCCGTAGGTACGCATTGTGTGCTGCAAAGCTTCACCATTAAGGGCGAGATCGGCTTGGCGAAGTAGCGACGGCTGGCATACGACTTGCTCCCCGAATTCCCGCCATTCAGGCCACGCCACCATGTTTGGGGCACTGCCTGGCTCATCTACTTTTCCGTGGAACAGGTTGGCCATTTGGCCCCATTGTGGATAACGCGTCATCACTTACTTAAACGGAATCAGGAGAGTAATCGCTTGCTTGCTACCCTTACCGCTGAGCAGATCAGCTTTTTTGTCATTCTGATCGTGGCGTTTGGTCTGCTGCTTACCGAGCGCCTCCGGAATGATCTGGTTGCGATTTTGATTGTTTTGTCGTTATACGTCACCGGTGTGCTGAATGCTGAGGAGGCGTTGTCTGGTTTCAGCAGCGAGCCGGCAATTGTGGTGGCCGCTATCTTTGTCCTCAGCGCCGGCCTCCATCAAACCGGTTTATCCGAAACGATTGGCCAATGGATTGGCCGCTTAGCCGGCAACAGCTATGCTCGCTCGGTGGCGGTGATCATGCCGTCGGTGGCGTTGCTTTCGGCCTTTACCCACCATCTGACGACCACGGCCATGATGTTGCCGGTTACGCTCAATCTGTCGCGCGAGCGTAATATCCCAGCCTCACGGCTGCTGATGCCACTCGCTATCGCCGCATCGCTTGGTACGACGATCACCATCATTGGTGCGCCAGCGTTTATCATTGCGAGTGGTGTGCTCCAACAAGCTGGCCGACCCGGCCTCGGAATTTTCTCGATTGCTCCGATTGGCTTAGCGCTTTCGGTTGTCGGCACGCTCTTTATGCTGCTTCTTGGCCGCTCACTGCTGCCAGATCGCGGTGGTAGCGAAGATCCCGTAGGCCGTTTTAAGCTCGACGATTACTTCACCGAAGTGACGGTGCTGCCAAACTCACCGTTCCTGGAGATGACGGTTGGGGAAGTCCGGGCGGACGAACAGAATCACTTAAACGTGGTGGGCCTGCTGCGCAACGGACGCCAGGTGCGACGACCGCTTGAACACTGGCGCCTGCGGGCGGGCGATGTGCTGCTGGTACGCACAACGCCCGACCAACTCGTCGAGATTCGGCAGGAGCAGGATGTAGAGTTGAACGCGGTCACGAAATATGGGGCTGATACCGGAGCGGACAATGGCGCTGATGACGATGTTGCCGATCAGCTGGTGCAGGCGGTCGTGGCGCCAAATTCGGAGCTGATTGGCCGGACGATTGGCGCGGTCGATTTTCGGCGGCGCTACGGGGCGATCGTGGTTAGCATGTGGCGGCGGCAGGGCTGGCTGGATCGGAAGCTGGCCGAGATCGACCTCTGCCCCGGCGATGTGCTGGTGCTGCAAGGCGATGAGGATGCGCTGTCACGCGTTCAGAACGATGCCAGCTTTCTGATGATGGTGCCGTTTCAGGGCGAAACGCGACTCCGGCGGAAAGCACGAGTGGCTGGAGTGATCATGCTCGCAACGGTTCTGCTGGCCGCCTTCAGTATATTGAGCATCGAGATGGCCGCTGTAGCGGGAGCGGTGGCGATGGTGCTGACGCGCTGTCTCACGAGCCGCCAGGCGTATCGAGCAATCGATGCGCGGATTTTTGTGTTTATCGCCGGCGCTTTGCCGCTGGGCGCGGCTATGCAGACGAGCGGAGTTTCCGATTTGATCGCCGGCTGGCTGCAAGCGACGGTGGGTGGCTTCCATCAAACGTTGATTCTGCTGGCAATCTTTGCGATCGTAGGCATTTTGACGCAGTTTATGTCGGATGCTGCGACAACGGCTGTGTTCGCTCCGGTAGCGCTGGCACTAGCGCAGGCGCTTGGGCACTCACCTGAGGCCTATGTCGTCACGGTCGCGATGGCTGCGGTCGCTTCGTTTCTGACGCCGATTGGCCACCACGGCAACCTGCTGATCTATGGGCCGGGTCGCTATCAATTTGCGGATTTTGTGCGGGTGGGCACGCCCATTACCGTGCTGGTGGCCTTGGTCGTCGTGCTGCTGGCGCCACTGCTGTGGCGGGGCTAGCAGCGTTGGAGCGGCAACGGAACGGCTAAGCAGGTTCGATCGCTACGTGAGCCAGATCGAGCCACTGCGGCTGCTGTATGTCCACCAAGCCCCATCCAAGTCGGCCCTGTGGAGTTGCAATCGCGTACTGGTTATCGATCCAGGCGATAAAACCTAATGGCCCACGTGGGGTGCAGTCGGTTTCCAGCACCACGGCTCCGTCCACACTCCATTGGGCGCCGTCGGCCCGCCACTCGATCCGGTAGTCGTGCCAGTCATCCATTGCGGTAGCGAGCTGCGCTTCCGCGATCTGCAAATCCCGCTGCACCAGCGGCCAAACACGACGCTGCAGCCAGGCAGACTGATTGAGCAGCACAACCGGCGGCGCGAGAGGCGCCCAGCGCAAGGCCCGCGGGCGAAGCGTGTCGATGGTCGCGGCTTTCCAGCCGTGTCCGGGCACGTCCAGCGCAATCGGCAAATCCGTGGGCGGCGATGCGTAGAAGAACCAGATTGCCCGCGGCAGTGCGCCCACGCCTGATTGTGGCGCGAACGGGTGGTTCCAAAAGCCAAAGCCGGCCGTGCCGCGCGGACAGCCTCCAAAGCGAGCGCGGACATGGAGCGTGAGTGGCGGTCGCCAGGGGTAGTGGCGGCGCCGCAACCCGACATAATCGTCGATCTGCGCGTTGCTGTAATGACCGGGCCGGGTGCGGGGCAGCACCAGCCGCAGCCCAGCTTCGTCCACGACGAGGGCGGCCTGGTCGACGAGCCAGCGCCGCCAGCGGCTAGCAGGACCAGGCTGTAGATGTGCGTTGAACCACTCCTCAAGCATGGGCAGCAACTTACACGATCAGCATGGCATCGCCAAAGCTGAAAAAACGATAGCCTGCATTTACCGCCTCGGCATACGCGGCCAAAATCCGCTCACGGCCTGCGAGCGCACTGACCAACATCATCAGCGTGGATTTGGGCAGGTGAAAATTGGTGATCAGCCCATCCACGACCCGAAAGCGGTACGGTGGGTAGATAAAGATGCGTGTGTCACCGGCCCAAGGCGCGAGCGCTGCGGTACCGGCAGCCTCGGCGTGCTGAGCAACGGTTTCCAATACACGAACTGTGGTTGTACCTACGGCGATCACGCGTCGACCTTCGGCGCGTGCCGTGTTGATCGCGGCGGCTGCCTCGGCCCCCAGCTCGAACCACTCGCTATGCATCTGGTGTTGGGCCGGGTCGTCCACCTGCACCGGGCGAAAGGTGTCGAGGCCGACATGCAACGTTACGGTGGTCCAGCCAATGTCCTGGGCTTTGAGCTGATCGAGCAGCGCAGGTGTGAAGTGGAGACCTGCTGTGGGCGCGGCGGCCGAGCCCTCCTTGGTGCTGTACACGGTTTGGTAGCGCTCTTGATCGGGCAGCTGGGCAGTAATGTACGGCGGGAGCGGCATCGTGCCCAAAGCAGGCAGTGCAGGCTCGATCGGTTGGTTGAAGCGCACAAGCCGCCCACCATGCGGCAGCACGTCTACAACCTCGGCCCGCATGTCGCTGTCTGCTCCATCCCGCTGCCCCACGACGACCAGCTCCATGCCGGGCCGCACCCCTCGGCCGCCAACCAGTGCTTCCCACGTGAGATGATCCTGCCGTCGGAGCAGCAACAGCTCGACTTTGCCCCCGGTCGCTTTGCGGCCCAACAGTCGTGCGGGCAGCACCCGACTTTGATTAGCCACCAGGAGGTCTCCCGGCCGGAGATAGCGCCCGAGATTAAAGAAGCGGTCATGTATGACCGAATTGTTCTCCCTGCTCAACACCAACAGCCGGGACGTATCACGTGGCTCGGCCGGGGTTTGGGCAATCTGCTCGGGTGGTAGATCATAGTCGAAATCGTCGGTACGCATGGTGGGCACCTACCGCAGCCCCTCCTCTGGCTCTGTCGGCTGCACCTGAATGTTCGCCAGCACTTGTTCGATCTCGGCCGGGCTAGCCGGCTGCTCGCACGGGCCCGGATGCAAACATTGCAAGCTCGCGGCTGCCACGCTCCAACGCAGCGTATCCTGTGTCGACCAGCCCCGCAGCCAGCCGAAGATAAGCCCTGCCTTGAGGGCGTCGCCTGCGCCGGTGGTATCGACGGGCGCTATGGTGGGCGGCACGACCGACCAGTGCCTGCCGTCGCTGGTCAAGGCATGGACCGCTGCGTCGCCCGCGCTCATCACAACGAGCGCGCCCGACGCAGCGTGAACCGCGGCCATCCACCGGTCAAGATCGTGAACGTCATGCCGGCGCTGCAGCACAGCGCGCGAGGTCGTGACAATCGCCGCGCCCGGTAGGCGTGGATCGTCGGGTCCGGCGATGTCGGCTACGGCGAGCGGTAGCCCAACGGCGCGTGCCCGAGCCAGCATCTGTTCCATGCCGGGGCCGTAGATCGAGGCGCTCAGGATACGGGCTTGGTGAAGCAGTTCGTCGCCGGGTAGCGTCCAGCCGGTAGGGGTAGGCCACGATGGCACAATGGTCCGCTCGCCGTCGGGTGTGGTCCAGATGTAGCAGGTCGGCGTTTGCACCGCGGGATCAACCCGGGACATAACCCGTGTGTCGATCCGCGCTGCCAGCTGTTTTTGCACAAACGTGCCCAGCGGATCGCTGCCAAGGTTGTTGCCGGCGATGATCACGGACTCGCCCCACGCGGCAAGATGGCCACCCACATTGCAAGGCTCACCACCCAGATACAGATGCTCGCTCAGCGCGTGGACACCTTCGCCGGGATGGGGAAAATATGGTAGCCGCAGCACGCGGTCGGGAATAAGCGAGCCGTAACAGATAACCGCGCTCATGGTTGTTGCCGCAGCAGCTCGGGAAATGCCTGGACCAGAAAGATGCCGGTAATGCCGAGCGCATTCTGCATGAAGTGCAGCGTGATCGTCACCCAGAGCGATTGGGACCACTCAAAGGCGAGCGCGAAAATAATGCCCACGGCAAAGAGCGCCGGCATCAAGAGCGGGATGAAATGGACCACCGAAAAGAGCGCGGCCGAGGCGATCGCGGCGACAGCGACGCCGCCGTGTCTGCGGAGCCACTGGTATAGCAGACCGCGAAATAAAAGCTCCTCGACGATCGGGGCGACGATGGCGCCGACCACGAAGACAAAGCCAAAGTTGAGCCACGAAAAGCCCGCGGGATCCGTCAGCGCTGCAACCTGCGGATTCTCGAACTCGCCTACCAGCGCAAGCAGGACAGCATTAATCACAATCAGCGCGATCATCTGGCCGATAAACAAAACCGGCGTGAGCAGCATCGGCAGCAGCGGCGGAACCCGAAAGCCGATCTGGCGCCAATTGCCGCGCGAACGACGCACAATGACCGCGTAGGTTGCCAGCACAGCCAGACCGTAAACGAGACCACCCACGGTCATGCTGGTGACGAGTGGCCGACTACGCAGTGCCTCGCGCAGGCCGGCTGCTCCCAGCAGGCCCGGCAACTGTAATAAGAGCAGCAGCACGGTGCCTAAACTAACGGTGACCAGCCCGATCAATACAAGGTCACCGAACGTCCAACGCACGTCCCGCTGAGCTGGTTGATGATACAAGGGCGAGTGTGTACTCATACTTCCTGCTTTATCCTCGGCTACGAGCTGTTGATCCGTGTTAACTTGCCGAACAGCTCCGCACGCTACGCGCCGCCAATGTAGCGCCAAGCGACGGGCTGCGATACGTTCCCGCTTGTCGCGCACTGACTCCTCATAGATCGTACCATTGTTTGGGCATGTAGGGGATTCAGTAGCAAGGAGCCTACATTGCCTTGCATGACAGGCAGTGGCCCTGGGGCTGAAGCCCTCGACTACGCTCCAAAGAAAGCCGCCTGCGCGGCCTGATGGCTAGCCTTTGACGCCAAAGTTTTCAAGCGTTAACCCTTAACCTTTGCTCAACGAGCACACTGTCTAGGCCGCTTATGTTGGATACAGCTAGGCCAATAGCTGGTTATTTGCCATTGGCCTGATTCACGGCCGCGCACGCGGCCTGCACGGCAGCTACCGGGTCGGCGTTGTTTTCAAGCACCTCGGCGAGTGCCGCGTCAAACGGCTGCCAAAACGCAGCCAGCTCCGGTCGCTGTGGCCGCGCAACGCCCGTGAGCGCTGCAGCGGCCAGGCCTCCGACATGGGCATCGGCAATCGCAACCGTGGGATTAGCAGGCAGCAAGCCCGCCTCGTCCGCCCATTTGAGCTGTGCCTCGGCATTGGTTAGGAACAGCGCCACACTCATCGCCTGCGCTGTGTGGGCCGAGGTGGCATTGAGCAAGACGCCGGTGCTACTCACCAGTGGTTTGGCTGGCCCGGCTGGTCCAGCCGGCAGCGGGGCAACGCCGAGTTGGTCGCCCAAGGCTGCCCGGTAATCGCCCAGCAGCCACGAGCCATTGACGGTGATCGCGGCCTCGCCGGCCTTGAACAGTGCTTCGGCTTCGCTGCCGTCGGTGACAAAGTGTGCACCAGCCGCCTTGAGCTCGCGAAGGTAGCCGAATGCGTCGGCAACCCCGCCCGCATCTGCAACGCAGCGGCCCTCGTCGTCAAAGAGCTGGCCGCCAAACGCACCCAGAAAGCCAAAGTTATGGTAGCTGCTGCGGATCAGAACGATCTTTACCCCGGCCTTGACAGCGTCGAGCAGCCCCTGCGTGGTTGGCGGCGGGTCCGATACTTGGCCGCGGTTGAAGTACAGCGCAACGGTTGAGCGACTCAACGGCACGCCATACAGCCTGCCGTCGACGCTCAAGTTGCCCAGCGCGTTCGGCGCGAAGCTGTCCTTGCTCGTGCCTAGGTCGGTGTCCACGGCGCGTAGCAGCTCGGCGCGCGCTTGGCGCAGCAGAAAATCATTTGGCCCGATCACAAGGTCCGGCCCGCCACCGGCAGCTGCCACCAGCTCAAATCTATCGAGTAGCTGGTCTCCCGACACTGCCTGCGCTGCGATCTCGATGTTTCCCTGCGCTTGGCGGGCGGTGTCCAACAGTCCATGCAAGGTTTGTTCTTCACGGCTGCCGGGCGCGAAGCTATGCCAGATCATCAGTCGCGGACGAGCAGCGTTGGTTGTCTCCGATTCAGCGGTTGCCGCGAACGTTACGGGCGCGGGTGGGGAGGTGGTTGCGCTGCTGGAGGCGGCTGCGGATGCCTCCGCCGCGAGTGACGCTGCGGCCGAAGGACTGGTGCTCGCTGGCATTGTGCTGGCGGCGGTGCTACATCCGGCTAATAACGCAGCGAGCAGGAACAGAGTGAGTAATACATTTCGCCGCATCTTGATGGTGGGCTCCTAGGAAAAATCGGGTTAGCGCAAGCGTATCTATCGTCTTAATACAGTGGGACGGCCAAGCATAGCTGCAAGCAAATCTTTCACGTTCGCCCCGGCCGTTGCAACCGTTTGTGCGGCCTTCAAGGTGTTACGCCAAGCTGTACTTTGATGGCTCGCTCTAGGTGTTGCATGTCCGCTTGCAATAATCGCCCGGCTATATTCGATAAGCGCAATTTGCTCACGGTTGTTAGTTGGTCCGCTATGGCTTTGACTTGTCGCCCATTGAGCGTGACGTAAGCTTCACTTGGATACAGCCGATCAATGTTCGTCGTCAGCGGGACTACTTGCACCCGATTCAAAAATTTGTTTGCAGCATCATTACTTACAATCACGGCAGGCCGTTGCTTGCGAATTTCGCCGCCTACGGCAGGATCGAAATTAACCCACCAAACCTCACCGCGGTTCATCGGCGACATCTCCGATGGTCGCTTCAGCCCAATCCAGGGCTTCAGCTTCGCGATCTTCATCGGCGGCCATCTGTTCGTACGCTGCTTCTAGCTGCAAGCCAAGGACATGGGGACGCACCAGCGACTCGATAAACTGGCTGATATTTCTCCGGCCTATAGCGGTATGCAGGCCGTCGTAGACTTGCTCATCAATGGTGATCGTCAATTTCTTCTGCATTGCTGCTCACCTCTTATACGTGTTATACACGTATTATAGTTGTCGACGGACCTACATGCAACAAGACGAGCAGTGATGTGTGCAGCAGCCTAAACATTCCATAGAGCGGCCCATATGCAACGCGAGCGCCTCCCGGAGTCGCTCGCGTGCTACGGCAGGACGTGCTGGGCTAGGCGGCGTGTTCCATCTGCGCCCGCTCCTTGATCTGCTCGACCAGGTGGGCCGGCACGTCCTCGTAATGGTCGAAGCGCAGGGCAAAGGTGCCACGACCCTGCGTGATCGAGCGCAGGTCGGTCGCGTAGCGCTGGCACTCAGCCAACGGCACATGGGCCGTGATAGTGGTGCGATTCCCTTCGTTGTTGATGCCCATGATTCGGCCGCGCCGGGTGTTGAGGTCGCTCATCACATCGCCGGTGAACTGGTCCGGCACGTTGATCTGGAGCTCGTAGATCGGCTCCATCAGCGCCAGCTGCGCCTTTTGCACGGCTTGCTTGAAGGCTTGCAGGCCGGCCGCTTTGAAGGCGACTTCTTTGCTGTCGACGGGATGCTCTTTGCCGTCAAAGACCGACACTTTGACATCTACCATGGGGCTGCCCGACAGCAGCCCTTCGTGCATCGCTTCCCGTACACCCTTCTCGATCGCGGGCGCAAAACCACGACTGATCACACCGCCCACAATCGCCCATTCAAACACAAGCGGATCTTCGCGGGCGGGGTCGGGCGGCAGCGGCTCAACCCGTAGCGCGACATGCGCATATTGTCCAGCGCCACCGGTCTGCTTCTTGTGCGTGTAGGTCGCCTCGGCATTGGCGCGGATCGTCTCGCGGTAGGGAATACGCGGCAGGTCGATATCGATCGCGACGCCAAACTTGCGGCGCATTCGATCCGCAATATTTTGGAGGTGGGTCTCGCTGATGCCGCTGAGCAACGTT
>JADDQF010000127.1:0-39619 GCA_016781505.1 bacterium | reverse complement strand
TTTTGGAGGTGGGTCTCGCTGATGCCGCTGAGCAACGTTTCGCCCGTGACCGGATCGCGGCTGATCTGCAACGACGGGTCTTCCTCCATCACACGATGCAGCGTCGTGCCCATTTTGTCCAGGTCGGCGCGCGAATGCGGCTTGACGCCGCCGGTAAAGGCAGGCGCCGGATAGGCAATGCCGCGCAGTTGCACCGGCCGATCCGGCGAGCACAGCGTATCGCCGCTGATCGTTTCTGTCAGCTTGATAACCGCACAAATATCGCCGGGACCGACATTATGGATCGGCGACTGTTCCTTTCCCTTGATGCTGTAGAGCTGCCCGATGCGCTCTTCCTTGCGCGTACGACTGTTGAGCACGTTGGAGTTGGAGTGCATCTGGCCCGCATAGACGCGAACATAGCTGAGCTTGCCGACATGCGGGTCGACCATCGTTTTGAAAACCAGGGCGGCCAATGGCTCGTTATAGCTGGGGTGGATCTGGATCGGCTGGTTGTGGAGCAGATCGGTGGCGTTGGCGATTTTGCGCGCAGCCGAGGGAATAGCGTCCAAAATAGCATCCAGCAGCTGGGCTAGCCCCGACATGGCGGTCGCCGAGCCGACATACACCGGCACGATGGAGTTGTTGGCGATGCCTGCGCGCATACCGTCGCGGAGCTCGTCCATAGAGAGTGCGTCCGCCCCGCCCTCCAAATACTTTTCGATCAAATCGTCGTTGGTGACGGCGATCTTGTCGATCACGACCTCGCGCATCGTCTGTTCGCGGTCGGCGTATTCAGCTGGAATATCCGCTTCTTCGTACGATCCGTCCCGCTTGGAGCTGAGCAGCCAGGCGCGCTGGCGGCGGAGCGAAATAATGCCCCGAAAATCCTTCTGGCTGCCAATCGGCATCTGCATCGGCACCACAGCATCGCTCAACATCTCCTGCGCTTGCGCTACCGTCTGGTCAAAGTCGGCGTTTTCACGCTCCATCTTGTTGACAAAGATCAGGACGGGAACATTGGCTGCCTTGGCCGCCTGCCACACCAGCTCAGTGCCGACCTCCACGCCCGCAGATGCGTCCATGACGATAATCGCACCGTCAATCACACGCATCGCCGCGGCAACTTCGGAAGCATAATCCGCCGAGCCGGGACAGTCGATCAGGTTGATCTTCTGGTCTTTCCATTCCAGGGGCGCGACGCTGAGGTTGATCGACTGGCGTCGCTCCTTCTCGTCGGGGTCGTAGTCTGATACCGTGTTGCCGTCTTCAACCCGGCCAAGCCGAGTGGTCACATGAGCGGTGTACAGCAGGGCTTCAACCAGCGTGGTTTTGCCGCACCCTGCATGACCAAAGATGCCGACGTTGTGGATGTGCTCAGGGCCGTAGGGCTTCATGTTCGTCCTCCAGATCTACGTTGAGTAGGGACAGAAACGCACATACCTGATGCGCAACGGCGCGGATGGGGGATTGTCGCGCCGCAGCGTGCAAGGATAGTGAAATGAAGCGGAAACCTCCTTGTTGTTATGTTCGATCTGAGTGCGCTGGGATACGGCAGATAGTAGTGCCACAGGAACCAGCATCTTTGCTCCGGCGGCTGCCCGACGTATCCCCCAAACAAGAATGGGCCGCGTAGCGGTACGCAGCCCATCTTGCACTACTTAAGCTCGGCCACACCAAGCGCGTCGGCAAGCATCCTTTCCGCGGCAGTGTACGGATCGACCTGCCGCGCTTGAATGCGTGCAACAACGGCAGCGCGCTGCTCGGGCCCTACCCGTTCCTGCACCAGGTCGAGCGCAAGTCCTTGCAAGATCGACCGAAACTCGCGCTCAACGCGCTGGCGCTCGCGCTCAACGAAATGCCCGGTTGTTTGGAGGTGTGACAGATGGCTTTCAATTGCATCAACGACGGCTTCGATGCCCTGGGCTTTGGTGGCCACGGTCATCACAATCGGGACGGGCCAATCTTCGCGGGGCGCGCCGCCCAGCTGCATCATCGCCTGCAGATGGCGCTGCGTCTTTTGGGCGTCTTCGCGATCAGCTTTGTTGACCACAAACACATCTGCGATTTCCAAAATGCCCGCCTTGATCGCCTGCACATCGTCGCCCAGTCCGGGCACTTCGACGACCACGGTGGTATGTGCTTCGCGCGCAATCTCAACCTCGGCCTGGCCGGCCCCAATCGTTTCAACGATGATCTTGTTAAAGCCGGCGGCGTCCAGCACCTTGACCACATCGCCGGTCGCGCGGGCGATGCCCCCGAGCTGGCCCCGGCTGGCCATCGACCGGACAAAGATGCTGGGATCGTGGCCGAGCGGCTGCATGCGGATGCGGTCGCCCAAAATCGCGCCGCCGCTATATGGTGACGTCGGATCGACGGCTAAGATGCCGACGGTGGTATCACGGCGGCGAAACTCAAGCGCGAGCTCGTTCACCAGCGTGCTTTTGCCAGCGCCGGGTGGTCCCGTCACGCCGATGATCTGCGCCCGGCCCGTGTACTGGTACAGCTTTGCCAGCGCCCGGCGGCTGTCTTCGCCGCCGTTCTCAACGATGGAGACGAGCCGCGACAGTGCGCGTCGGTCGCCTGCCTGCATCTGATCGACTAACCCCACGCCGCGCTCACACTTCCGCGCCTGAAAAGCGCTCGGGCTTAACGTTGGCACGAATAAACTCGACGATAGCGTTGGTGGACGCGCCCGGCCCGTACACGGCCGCAATGCCGTGTTCCCGCCGCAGAATTTCGGCGTCGGCGTCCGAGATAATGCCGCCGGCCACGACCAGCACATCGGCAGCGCCCGCAGCGTTGAGCAGCTGCATCACTTTAGGCAGCAGTGTCATGTGTGCGCCCGACAGGATTGACAGCCCGATCACATCGACATCCTCTTGCAGGGCGGCGTCCACGATCATTTGAGGTGTTTGTTGCAGGCCGGTGTACACAACTTCCATGCCCGCGTCGCGCAGCGCCCGCGCAATCACTTTTGCGCCGCGGTCGTGCCCATCGAGCCCTGGCTTCGCGACAAGCACCCGTATTTTACGCTCCATTGCGTAGTCCTTGTAGTTGGAGGCACCCGATTGTAGCCATCAGCTATCAGCTATTGTAGCATCGTGTGCTGAGTCGCTGCAACTTGCCCCGCATGGCGTCATCTATCTGTAGAGTTAGTCCGGCAGGCATGCCGATCGACGCCCCGGCTATTTCTTGCCCTGGTTCGGTCGCTTACGCTGGCCAAAAAAGAGCGCGCCCAGCCCGCGATTAACGGTGGGATCTTCGGTATCGCCGTAAAAGGCGGCCTCGCCCGGGCGCATGTTCGGCTGGGCTGCCCGCCATTGCTGATGCGCGTCGCGGGCCTGGACAAAGATCGCCTCCAGCTGTTCGCGGTTATGCAGGTTATCGCGCAACTCAATCAGCAGCTGGATCAGCTCGTCGATTCTGCCGCCGAGCGCCGCGCTGTTGTTGGCACACACGGCGCTGCTTGCCGCCGGGTCAAGCGTCGTAAGCTGCGTGGCCAGCCGGAATGGCTCGCCCGCCAGCGCTTGCATCTCGCGCCACCCGCCGCTGCGGGTCACGCTCTCCATCAGCGCGGCGCTGAGCACGAGTGGCAGATGCTGGGTATTGGCGATGTAGGCATCGTGCTCGGCGGCATCGATATAGTAGGGCTTGGCGCCAATCGCCTCCACCAGCGCAGCCAGGGTATCAATGGCGGTTGGGCGGGCGGTGGGACTTGGCGTGAGGCAGTAGATGGCGCCGCGGAAGAAATCAATCGAGGCATCGCGCAGGTTGCCGCTGCGGTGCACGAGCGGATGACCGCCGATAAAATCTATGGTGGTGGGCAAGCTGCTTTGGGCCAGGGCGAGGGTCTGCCCCTTCACGCTGCTGACGTCGCTGACGATGGTGCCGTGGCTAAGCTCTGGTGCAATGTCGCGGAAGACCGCGCCCACCTCGTCGGGCGTGCCGGTCACAAACACCACATCGGCATCATGCACAGCCTCCGCGACATCCCGTGCCGCGCGGTCGATCTGAAGCCGATCCCGCGCATCCCGCACCGCCCGGCTGTTGCGGTCCCAGCCTGTAATCGTCGGCCGCCCACTAGCAAGGGCTGTATCGTCCAGTGTGCCGAGCGCCAAGCCCAACGCTCCGCCAATCATATCCAGGCCAATAATGGAAATGTTCACCGGCAAAAACTCCTCAGTTGGATCTGCGGGGCAGCAGACGGTCGATGGTCGGTCAGTCAGAACACCGTTTCCGCTACACCAAGCCAACGCTGCTTAGCCTTCCGGCTGCACCTGAGAAAGCAGCAGCGCCTCGGTCAGCACCATCACCAGCGCCAGCAGCCCAAAGGTAATCGGCGACAGCACGCGCAGTCCCGCCATCACCAGCGCAACCACGATCAAGAGGCCAATCTCATACGCTTGGCGCCGGGCGCGGCCAACGTCGAGCCGATGGATGCGCAGCTTATAAAAGCGCTGTCCCAGCAGATACGTCAGGGGCACCATGGCGGCCGTCACAGTGTAAAACATGGCGAAAAAGAGCAGCAGGTAGACCGGCAGATCGGGCAGATCGAGCAACCAGCCCGTCGGCGCCGGCACGAAGGCCAGCAGGTAGCCGAGCAGCGCCCAGCCCACAATGCTTTGCCACCCGATGCCGGGCAAGGCCATGCGTAGCTGGACCGGCACAAAGGTGAGTGCCGCGGCTAAGCCCCAGCTCAGCGGAACCAGTACTCGTGCCCCAACGCCCGCGACTACCAAGCGCTCGGGCGCCGCGAGCAGCAAACCGAGGGCAACCAGCCAGGCCAGCGCTGCCAGCCCAATCACGAGCGGCTTGGCTACCCACGGACCCTGCATTGGCTCGGGTTCCCAGTCAAAGGGTACCGGCTCGCGCACCCGTTTGTGCACGACCTGCCTTTCCGGCGCCGGCAACGGGTGGGAGCGAATCCGTGAGGTAGCTGCAGTGCGTGGTGGTGGCTGCTGTTCGATCCGCCGCTTAAGTGAGCGAGGGTGCACGGATTGCGCGGCGGCGTCGCTCGGGTTCGGCGGCGACTCGGGCTGCGCTGCCGCAACCGGCTCCACCGGAGCGCTTGTTGCAGGAGGCAGTGCAGGCCCGGTCTCGGCTGGTTCGTCATGCTGAGGTACCGTCGAATCGCTCATGGTGTTAGACGAAGACGTGCCACCACCTCCCCGTCAATAATTTCTCCGGTCGCGCAAAAGCCCACGCTCGCGTACAGCCGCGCTGCAGCGGTATTGTCTGTCTCGTAGCTGATGACCACCTCCAAACAATCCGGCTTGTCCCGCAGGAGCTCCAGCACTTCCTGCATGGCGGCGCGGCCATAGCCTTGCCCTTGAAACGGCGCGGCGATCATCAAGCGATAGATCCAGTATTTGTGCTCGTCGGCATCCAGCGCATACATCACGAAGCCGACCATCTGGGCGTTGGCGTAGACCGCCAAGGGCACACACTCGGGCTGCGCCTTGGCCTGCGCCAGCGAGTACACATTCGAGGCTACAAAATGCTCCTGCTCCGGCGCTACCTGGAGCCGAATACATTCCCGCCAGTTGTCGCGGTTAATCTCCCGTAGCGCGATGGTCATGAATACGTGCAGTCCTGCCTTTAGACCCGTGCGGCGCGCTGGCGCAGCCAGTGGTCGGCCAATACCAGCAGCAGCATGGCTTCGGCGACCGGCACCAGGCGCGGTAACACCGTGGGATCGTGCCGCCCTTTGACCGTGATCAGCGCCGATTCGCCCATCCGGTTCACCGTCTGCTGCTCCTGCGCGATCGACGCCGGTGGCTTGGCCGCGACCCGCACGATCAGTTCTTCGCCGGTCGAGATACCGCCCAGGATGCCGCCGGCATGGTTGGTAGCTGTGCCAATGGTGCCGTCTGCCCGCCGCTCAAACGGATCGTTGTTTTGGGAGCCGCGGTGGTGGGCTGCGTCGAAGCCCGCCCCGATCTCGACGCCTTTCACGGCCGGAATGCTCAGCATCGCCTTGCCGATGTCGGCGTCCAGCTTATCAAACACCGGCTCGCCCAGGCCCGGCGGTACGTTACTCGCGCGAACCTCCACCACCCCGCCCAGCGAATCCAGATCACGCCGCGCCTGCTCCACCAGCGCAACCATTTGGGGCGCAACCTCGGGGTCGGCGCAGCGCATCGGATTTCGCTCGATTTCGTCCTCGACCAGCTGCTTGGCGTGGAGGTGCGCAAGCTGGGTGGTGTAGCCAAAAACGCGCACGCCGATGGTGCCTAGCAGTGCGCGCGCGACACCGCCCGCGGCCACGCGGCCAACGGTTTCGCGCGCCGATGACCGACCACCGCCCCGGTAATCGCGCAATCCGAACTTGGCTTCCCAGGTGTAGTCGGCGTGTCCGGGACGGTACAGATCCTTGATCGTGTCGTAGTCCTGCGACCGGGCATTGGTGTTTTCCACCATCAACGCGATCGGCGTGCCAGTCGTGCGTCCTTCAAAAACGCCCGACAAAATGCGCACTGCGTCGGGCTCGTTGCGGGCTGAGGTCATGCGGCTTTGCCCAACCCGACGGCGATCCAGATCACGCTGCACGACGACCTCGTCCAGCTCCAGTCCGGCTGGACAGCCGTCCACTACCACGCCGACGGCTGGCCCGTGCGACTCGCCAAAGGTCGTGATGCGGAACAGGGTGCCGAAGCTGCTACCGCCCATCGTGCTGCACAATCCGTCGTGGATAAAACGCCCGGCGGCTGGCTACGGACAGCAGCCAAAAGATCGCGGTAAAGATCGTCAAGCCGCCCAACGTTTGGACGATCACATTGTCCGCCGTGAAGTCTCCGATCTGGGCCGGCGTGAACGAAACGTCGGGCACCAGCAGGGCTATCGCGCCCGCCAACGCCAGCGTGGCGATCAACAGATTGGTCCACCATGCCCAACGCTGTCGAAAGATAAAGCCCAGGGCTAACATCAGATCGACCACGGCTACGGCAACAAGCACGGCGACTGTGCTCCAGAAGACGGTGTTGACCGCCGCGGGCGCAAGCTGAACGCGTAAAGGTGGCTGGGCCAGGATGCCGTTGGCCACCTGCACAAAGCCGTTGTTGTCCCACAACGTCAATGCCGCGAGGGTGGCGCTGGCTCCGAAGCTCAGCAAATACAGCGCCAAAATCAGCCACCGGGAAAAGTTGGCAAACGGGCTGCGCCGCTCCCCAACCGTTTCGCCTCCAGCAGCGCGGGGCAGTGGCGCTACCGCCATGCGGTCGGTCTGCCCGATCCTAGCTGCGGGCCGGGTGCTCCCTGCAGTATCGCTGTGCACGGGTAGGCGGTCGGTTTGGAAGGGAGGCTCGTTGGCCAGCGTATCGGATTGGGCCCGATACGTCACCGGCATGGCTTGAGTCGGCGCGTCATAGATCGTCGATCTGTGCGCTGGATTAGCCTGTGTCGGCGCGTCATAGACCGTCGAGGTGTGCGACGAGTGGGACTGATCGGTTGGCTCATAAACCATGGCTTGGCTCGGCGGTTGCGCTGCCACGGATTCCAGCGGGGTAGTCGGGCCTTCGGCCGGGCTGGACGGCGTGTTAAAGATGTCGGGATGGGTTTGGCGCAGCCAAGACAGCCCCTGCTGGGCCCGCTGGTTTTGGGGCGCGATGGTGAGCGCGTGCTCCAGTGCTGAGCGCTGTTCCCGTGGATCGGTGGCCACGCCGCCCAGCCAGATCCAGCCATCCACCGTGAACGGATCTTCCGCGACGATCTGCCGCAGCATCCGCGTGGCGTCATCCCGGTGACCGCTGCGTGCGGCGGCAATCGCCTCATCCAGCGTGATACGCCGATTGTCGCTCATAACTTCTCTTTCGGTCATGTAAACACCCCATGTACAGTTATCACTACCGCAGTACGTAAAGGTCGTCAGCGCGATGTGCGGTTCTGCCTAGCGTGCTACTGGCCCCAGTCACTCGCCTGCCACTCGTCATGGACCCGACAGTAGGTGTTCGCCGTTTGGCCCGCGATCCGTTGCCAGTTGTACACCTCCTCCACCATCCGTAGCGCATTAGCCACCCGCCGGGCAGTCCAGACCGGATTCTGCAAGGTGTGCAGTACGCCCCAGGCGAGTGATTCCGGATCGCCGCAGCGGGTCAGGATGCCGGTTTCGTGAGCGGTAACAAACTCAGCCAGCCCGCCTGTCTCGGATACCACAACAGGACAGCCATGCGCCATAGCTTCCAACGCCACAATGCCAAACGGCTCGTATAAGCTTGGAAACACAGCCACATCGGCTACTTGATACAGCTTATCACGAACGTCGTCGGTTATAAAGCCGGTAAAAATGAAGTTGGCAGCAACCCCGCGCTCCTCGACCAACTGTCGCAGCACGTCGGTGTACACGCCAGTTCCGGCGATGAGGAACTTGATATGGGGCTGTTTGCTTAAAATCAACGGGGCAGCCTCGATCAGCACGTGCACGCCTTTTTCGTGCACCAAACGCCCGACGTAGTAGGCGATCTTTTCGTCAGGAGCGGCATATGTTTGGCGAAATGCTGCTCGCTCAGCCGGGCCGAGCGGCGCGTTTTGCGGCTTCATAACGCCATTATAGATAACGTCGAGCTTGTCGGCGGGGATGCTGAAATAGCTTGAAACCTGCTGTGCCATGTAGTGGCTGACGGTGATAACGCGCCAGGCCTCATAGGTGAGCCACCATTCGGCGCCGTTAATCGCCAAGGACTGCTCGCTTACGAGGGTTCCTTGCATCCGGCCGCGCTCCATGGAATGGACAGTCACCACCAGTGGCCGCCTCAACGCATACTTGATCGCTACGCTGGCATAAGCCACCAGCCAGTCGTGTCCATGGATAATATCAAACCCGCCCAGCGTGCTGGCTAGCTCCCGGGCTTTGCGTTCCAGATACAAATTGCTGGTTTGGCTGAAGGCGATAACGCTCTGCTGCTCGATCACGCGGTCGGCCGTGGGCACGCGGTACACAGTAGCTCCTGCGCAGATTTGCTCAACGCTCGGCCCGCCACGTAAATCCGGGGTCACAACATGGATATCCAGTCCAGCCTGGGCCAGCGCGGGCGCGAGATCAGCGACATGCTTGCCGAGCCCGCCGACAATATGCGGCGGAAACTCCCACGAGAGCATCAGAACTCGCACGCCCGTTCTCCTATGACCTGGCAGCGGGGATTGCGACTCGATGACGTTCGCAGGGTCGGCTGCATCAGATCAAAATAGCCCCGGTTGAGCACATCTCGGCCATATTGTAGCGCAACTTTTAATTGCAGATGCTTAAAAGCCGAGCAGGCACCCGCTGAGGGCGCCCGCTTGTAGCTCGCATGTTAGCTGATTATGCGGCGGCGCGCAGCTCTGCGTACATTCGATAGGCTTCGTTGGCGCGGTCGGCTTGGCCAAGCGCGCCGTACATCTGGCCCAGGGCATAATAAAGCTGCGGATCGTTGCGTTTGACGGCGATGGCGCGCTGCAACATGGTTATTGCCCGATCCGGCTTGCCCACGGCGTACAATGTTTCGGCGAGCTGGGTCAAGGTGGTTGCGTCTTGGGGATCGAGCTTGCTCGCGTCGCCAAAGGCGGAGATCGCGTCGCCCAGGCGCCCGGCCGCTCTATAGGCCACGCCAAGGCCAAAAAAGGTTTCGGGTTGATCAGGAGCAAGATCGCGCGCCCGGTTAAACGCGCTGATGGCACGGTCGAACTGCTTGGCCGCTACATACAGCGCGCCCAGCTCCCGAAGCACGCGCACGTTTTGCGCATCGGCTTTTTGGGCTTGGCGCAGGGTGGCGATCGCTTCGTCCAGCTGGCCGTTTTGACGCTGCAGCTGGCCCAGCTGCAGCAGCGTGGGAACGTGTCCCGGCAGGAGCTCGGCGGCCCGGAGCATGAGCTGCAGGGCCTCGCGACCACGACCGAGGTCGTTGTAAACCGTTGCCAGCAGACGATGCGCCTCGCCGTCGGTGGGATTAATGCCGATGGTTCGGCGGAGCGCGTCCACGGCGCCGGAAACGTCGCCATCGGTGAGCGCGGCAATCGCCAGGTTGTAGTGTGCGGCGGCCAGGGTTGGATCCAACGTCGTGGCGCGGTGATACGCAGCAATCGCCTGTTCGAGCGGAGCGCGACTGCCGGTTTCACGGGCCTGCGAGGCACGGATGTTACCCAGCAGATAGGCGGTATTGGCGTCGTTGGGCGCGATCCGACCAGCTTGTTCCAGCGTTTGCGCGGCCCGCTCCAGTTCGCCCTGCTCAGCGCGCAGCTCGGCTAGCTCATGATAGGTGCTGAGCAGATGCGGATCGATCTCCAGCGCTGCTTTAAGGGCCTGTAGCGCTTCGGCTGTGCGACCGTTGCGTCGTAACACCTTGCCCAGCTGGATATGCGCCGCGGCGTAGGCGGGCTCTTTCGCAAGCGCTGCCCGAAATTCGTGCTCTGCCTCGGCATTCCGAAATTGCCGCAGAAAGGCGAGCCCCAGATCCATGTGCGCCTTGGCATCGGCTGTAACCATGGAGGGTCGTGTGATCGGGCTGAGGGCACCGGTGGTTGTGCCGGTCTGCTTGTATAGTCGAGCCAGAGCAGTGTACGCTTCGGCATAGTTGGCTTCGAGCGCAATAGCCTGCTCCAGTGCGTCGATCGCACTAGCCGCATCGTTCGCTTGCTCGCGCAGGAGGCCGAACAGGTAGTAGGTTGTGGCGTGCTGCGGATCGAGCGCCAATGCGCGCTCCAGCTGATGTTCTGCCCGCCCAAGTTGCCCTTGATCGATCAAAATCGCAGCCAGATCGCGGCACGCTTGGACGTCGTTCGGCTGGACCCCAAGTGCCTGTTCCAGGGCCTGCTGGGCTGCTTGGGGATTGCCTTGTTGGCGCA
This sequence comes from bacterium, assembly GCA_016781505.1. Classification (GTDB taxonomy): domain Bacteria; phylum Chloroflexota; class Chloroflexia; order Chloroflexales; family Kallotenuaceae; genus LB3-1. Next base: position 28,822 of record JADDQF010000127.1, on the reverse strand, counting down.
AGATCGCAGCCAGCCCGCGGTAGCTTTCGCTAAGGGTAGGATCGAGCTGAATTGCGCGCTCAAAATGCGTTTGGGCTTCGCGCTGCCGATCGATCCGCTGTTGCAGCACCGCGAGATTGTGATGCGCGAGCGCGAGAAACTCGTGCTGTTTGATCGTGGTGCTGAGCTGATCCAGGGCGGCCACGGTTTCACCGCGTAACGCATACACGACCCCAAGGTTGACGGCAGCTTCGGCAGCGTAGCTGGGCTCATGCAAGATCGACCGATAGGCTGCCAGCGCCGGCTCCCAGTGTTCGTTGGTGACATGGAGGTTGCCTGCCAGGAGCTGAGCTGCTGCAACGGCAGAGCTGATATGCCCGTTGGTTTCGGGCGTTACGCGCACGGCTGCCAGCTCGTTGAGCGCTTCCTCATCGGCGGTGTAGGCGTAAAAGACCACCCCCAACAAGAATGACCAGAGCTGCTGGACGCCAACATAGCGCCCCTGCCAGACGCGCAGATGCTGCGCCGGAAGCACGATGCTGTTCAGCCCGCAGAGGCGGAGGTCGCTTTGCGGAATGGGCGGCTCGAGCCGGCGCGTGAACGTGACATGGGGGGCGAAGAGCAGCGCACCGCCCGCCGGGCGTTGGGTCGTGCCCCACACCATGATATCGACATTGGCGGCATCGGCGGTGAGCAAGGCCTGCCGCTCGTCCGCGACGTAGGGTAGTTGCACCAGTCTGACGTCCGGAATCGGCGCGACGAGCTTGCGAATGGCGTGTGCCAGCATTTCGCCCACCTCGATCCCGCCATCCGGCAGCGGCAACAGCGTTTCTCCTTCCTCGCTGAGCACTGGTTCCCAGGTTGGTCGTGGCCTGAGCATTTGCAGCAGTGTTCGGCGCGGCTCACGTACCTCTACGGGCCCAGCGTCGCCAAAGCTGGCCACGCCCACAACCACCCGGCCGGCGATCGGCTTGCGGGGCGGCACGTTGAGCAGCGCCCAGACCGCGAGCAGCACCATGGCAATCGCTACACGCACCGCAAAAAAAAGCCACCGAACGCCGGGGCTGACGTTGGGCAGCGTTTCAAGATATAACGCGAGCGGCACAAGCAGCACTGCGATCAGTGCACAGCTGAGCAGGGTGGAGCGCTGCAGGCGAGGAATGGCAAGGCGAGATCGCATACGGAGGGCATTATGCCGCGACTGCGTGCCGGGAGCAATTACAACGGGTCGTAAACAGCAATGGCCCGTTCGGAAAGCGCGCGGGGGACCGGTCCCCCGCGTGATTGACAGTGGTGCGCAGCCTAGCGCTTACGTCCCAGCAGCCACGTAAGCACCATAAACAGCACCGAAGACCAGCTAAACGGCGACCGCAGCAAGCGTAGCAATGTTCGCAGCCGTAACAAGCGCAGAATAAAGTTTCGCATGGCCTACCTCCTTTGTTTGCTGAAGATCAGGCAGGAATGGGGCCAACGTCACGTCCTCGAAACTGATGCCGGTGGGGCGGAAGCTTATTCCACTTCCAAGCGCTCAGCAAGCTGCCAAAATCGTCGGTCCACACGCCGAGATCAGGCTGCGCCTGTGGAGCCTGCGACTGAGGCACAGTGGCAATCGAGGCTAGGTGCTGGCAAAAAGCAGAGGCAGGCGCTGTACCGAGCCGCGTGCTGGGGAAGCGTGGTTAAGCGTGCAAGAGCTGGCTGTGGCTACATGTTGGTGGCGAAGGACTACGGTTGCGCGATCGCGGCTTCAACCGTCCGCCGCAGCTCTGCGGTTGAAAGCGAGGCGCTTGCGCGCAAAGCCGACGTGTTTTTCCATGTGGCGCACTACGGAGGCAGGAGTGTGCGCTGGATCCTACTCCTCCCTTGACCACTGTTCGAGGCGTTGGAGCATGGTTTCGCGCTCGGCATGCGCGGCGACCAACATCACGTCCGCGCCCTGCAGCTCCGCTAGGCCTGCTTCCAGCGCTGCTAGCTCGTCCGGAAAGCACAAGATCCGGTTGTCGGCTACCTGTGCCGCGGCCGCGCCTTGCTGATACAGCCGAGTAATCTCGCCGAGCTGGCGGCCTCGTAAATACCGCTCTTCCTCATGCAGCAGCAGCAGATCGGCGGCCTCCCCGGCTAATTGTCCCATGGCCCGAATCTGGTTGTCGCTCCGGTCGCCAGGGCCGCCAAGGACAAAGAGCAAGCGTCCCCCTTGTTGCCGCTGCAAGGCTTGGCCAAACCGAATCAGCGCCTGTATGCCAGCTACGTTGTGGGCGTAGTCGAAGACGACCGACATGTTCACGCGCCTAAACACATTCAACCGATTCGCATTATGGGTGGCATCGGGCGTAAACGTGCGCAGGCCCGCTTCAATCGTGGCAAGGTCGAGGCCCAACCCAAGGCACGCGCCAATCGCCGCCAGCACGTTTTCGACGTTGTGGAACGCGGCTCCACCAAAGGTGATCGGCATGTCGGCAAGCGCGATCTGCCCTTGTTGACCGGCAGCCTTGAGCTTGATCGCTTCGCCGTCGCTCCATACCGCGCCGCCGCCTTGCTCCAGGTGTTGGGCCACCGCGGGGTTGCCGGGATCACGGCTGAACAGAATCAGCGGCGCCGACGACCACTGCCGCAGCGCCAAGACCAGGGGATCGTCGGCGTTGAGGACGACATAGCCATCTGCCTCGGTTGCCAGCACCACTATGCCTTTGACCTCGGCCATTTGTTCCGGCGTTTCCACGCCGAGCTCGCCCAGGTGGTCGGCAGATATATTGGTGATCACGCCCACGTTGCAGCTGCTGAAGCCAAGGCCGCGGCGCAGAATGCCGCCGCGCGATGTTTCAAGCACCGCCACGTCGACGTCGGGATCGGTCAGCACTCGCCGCGCACCACCCCAACCCGCCCAGTCGCCTTGTTCAACCTGCTGACCATTAATCACAATCCCGTCGGTATCGGTGTGGCCAACGCGTCGACCGGAGGTGCTCAAAATATGCGCGATTAGTCGGGTGGTCGTGGTTTTGCCATTGGTGCCGGTGATAGCCACAACGGGAATGGCGCCGATGCTGTCCCATGGAATCTCGGCCGGCATGCCGAGGCTGAGCGTGGCCGGATCAAAAACATAGCCGGCAGAGCCGCTGCCAAAGACGAGCTTGCCGTCGCCACGCGGCATCATGGGCAGATCGCGGGCACGGGCTTCGGCGTACAGCTGCAGCTGTGCCAGCGACGGCTCCGCGCGTTTCCGCTCGCCGATGGCCGCAAACAACGCATCGTCGTGACTGTACTCTTCGTCACCGCTCTCGGCCGCCTGCAGATCGGCGACCACAGCTTCGGCGATCCGCTCGCCAATATTGGGCAAAGGTGTGGTCCAGGTTGTTGTAACCAGGTAGCCGCCGTCTTGGGGTTGGACCTCCTGCTGCAACGCGCCGATCACCACGCCGACTTGCTGAGCCCACTGCTTAATGGCGTCGCTCAACGGACGGCTGATGTCGCGGTCTGCCCATACCTGAAGCTTGACAGCGGGTACAGGGTAGTAGATATTCGGGCCTTCGAGTCCGCGGAGGTCTCGGATGTGCAGCGGCATGCAGCGGTCCTTTCCCAGCTGAGGTTGCGATGCTGCTTTGATTGTACCACTGCCGCTCGGCGCATCGTGCTTAGGGGCGAAGCGCCAAGCGGCAAGCAGGTGCAATGCCCACGACTTATGGGCCGACGATCCGCTGCAGCGGTTCCTGCAGGGTGGCCAGCGTCGCGGCAAAGGTGGGATCATCGGCGCTGGCGTCAACCTGCAGCGTTGGAACAGCGGCGAGGGCGGCTAGCCCGTCCTGGACAAAACGTTCCAGAAGTGCAATATCAGCGTGCTTGATGACCTCGACGGTGCGTTGGCGCCGCGTGTAACGCTCGAGGAGCACTTCCACGGGAGCGTGCAGATAGATCAGCAGATCGGGTTGCGGGAGTGTGCCCCGCACGAAGTGGTACAACCGCTGACACAAGGCATATTCGGGAGGAGTCAACAGGCCGCTGTGGGCAAAGTAGCGCGTAAAGACAAAAAAGTCTTGTTCTAAACCGCCGTCCAGCACCCCGACGCTTGTTCCGCTGCGGATTGCCGCCTCCTGCTCGGCGCGTACCAGTAGATAATCCATCTGGTTTGCGAGCGCAGCGGAATAGTTGCCCTGCGCAAATGCATGGTGAAACGCGCGGTCGGCATGATCCTCGCGTGCCAAGGTGTACGAAGCGAACTGACATAAGCGTTGGGCAAAGGTAGTCTTGCCCGCGCCCACGTTGCCAAGCACTGCGATCAGTTTCGCCATGGGCATTCCTGTCGGTGTCGCAAAGAATCGTACAAAACCAGGTCCGACCCACAGGCGGAGCTTGTGTTTAAACGAGTCCAGCCAACAGCTTCTGCCCAGCTGGATCGGAAATGCGCACGCCTTGCCCATGGTAGCGCTGTCCGGCTGGTCCACACAGTGCGGCGATCAGCTTGGCTGGAAGCGTGGGGTTGAGCAGCTCGCCGCGCACGTGCAAGCCATGGAAGCGGGCCGACGTCGCCGCGCCAAACTGCTCAGGCGGTGCTTGCCGCAGCTCCGCCTGCATTTCGGTATCGACCACGCCGGGATAGACCGAGGCCACGGCTACATCGCTCCCGTCAAGCTCCGCCGCCAGGGTGCGTGTGAGCATATCAAGGCCGGCCTTTGAAACCGAGTATGCGCTGGCCCGCACAATGCCCTGACCTTGAGCAGCGCCGGATGAAACGTTAATGATGCGGCCCCAGCCGCCATCGATCATGCCTGGCAGCACCAGGCGCGCAGCGTAAAATGACCCAAGCAGGTTAATGGCTAGCGTTTGGGTCCACGCCTGCGGGTCGACCTCGGTAGTAGGGCCGAGGGGCCCGATGATCGCTGCATTGTTGACCAGGATATCCACCACTCCGAGCTGCTGGGTTAGCTGCTCCACCGCCGCTGTCAGTGATTCGAGATGAGCGATGTCACACGTGAGCGCGAGGGCTGTCCCGCCCATGGCGTTGATCTGCTCCACAACTTCGGTGATCTCGGGCTCGGTCCGCGCCAGCGCTCCTACGCGCGCTCCCCGCCTTGCTAGCTCAAAAGCGGTTGTCCGCCCGATACCGCGCCCGGCGCCCGTTACCAGGGCAACGTGTTGGGTCAGCTCGGCCATCATGCGCTCCTTGTGTTGTGCGCCGCTCGCACGTGTTCAGCAAATGGTCTGCCTAAGACAGGCTTGGCTTATGCCGCAATACACATACCACGCATCCAGCACGGCATTGCCATCGGGGGCGCGTCGGTAGGACGTTTGTATGGTCCACTTGACCACATCGATCTGCAGCAATTTCATGTATGGGAAGATGCGTGGGCGCGTGATGAACGGTGGCAGCGGGCAGGTGATGATCTCCGACGATCTGGTGGAGCAGCTGCGCGCGCATCGCTGGGATCGGGAGCCCACGGAGTGGTCGCAGTAGGCCAGGCAGTGTGGCGGCTAAACCATCAGCCCGTGTGAGTATAGCTGCTTGCGAAACAGCAGGGTGTTCCCCAGGCGCCTGCTGTGGCATCATGGGCGGACACCCTCGCACCATTGCAGCACCTCGTGAAAGGGATGGCCGGCGCTGATACCAAACCATGGATGTTTGGTGAGCTTGGATCGCGTCAACGTGGGACTGCTCAGGCCACACAGAAAGCGGGCCTGTTGGCGCGGATGGCCCAGCGCCGTCCGATGGTCCGTGCATAATGTCCGCCAGCTGGCCGGTTCGACCAGCCTGGCGATTGGCAGCGGTGCTGGCAGCGGGGGAAAGACAACCGGCCTGCCGGTCTCACAGAATGTGCACTGACCACAGCCGCCGTCGCGCTTCTCGCCAAAGTAGCGCAGCAGCGCAAACGTTTGGCAACCAGGCTCGGTCACTAATGCTACCACCTGCTGGACGCGGGCTAGCTCTTGATGTTCCCGCTGCGCGAAGCGCTCGCCGAGCTCGCGTGTCAGGGTTTCGGCCTGCATTGTTGTGTCGAGGCGGGTATAGCGTTGGCGCGCATCGGCGACCTGCAATTCGATCCAACCCTGCTCGCTCAAATACTCCAGCATCCGGATCAGCCGGCTACGCTCCTGCCCAAGTGCCGCGGTTATGGCTGTTGGGTCAAGCGTGTACCAGGTGCGCCCCAGCTCGGCGTGAGCAAAAACGTCTGCCACAAACTGCGCCCGCTCCCCGCTGAACGCCCCAGTAATGGCGTCGAGCGGGTGGAGGAGCTTGGCCTTGTAGCTTGCGTAATAGGGCGTGCCTTGGCGGAGCACGCCGCGGAGCTCAAGATAGGTGAGCGCCGTGCGGAGCACCAGCGGGCGAATATCGTGCCGGTTAGCCAGGTCGAGCAGATTGATGTCGAAGGTGGCGTCGGCCGCCAGCAGCTCGTCCAGCAGGTTCCGCAGCGACTCATCCGTTGGCGTGTCGCCCGCGGCAAATGCTTCGAGGAGCGCAACATCCTCGAGGCTGCCCAGCAGTTCCACCACCGCGGGAGCACCATCACGTCCGGCGCGGCCGATCTCCTGGCTGTAGCTTTCCAAGCTTTTCGGCAAGTTGTAGTGGTAAACCGCGCGCACATCCGCCTTGTCGATGCCCATACCAAACGCAATCGTCGCGACTACCACGGCACCATCCGAGGCTTGCCACCATTCTTGGACCGCGCTGCGCTCCGCATCATCCATCCCGGCATGATACGGGCGTGCTCCAATACCGGCTTCCGTAAGCAACGCCGCTACACGCTCGGCGGTTTTTTGCAGCGTAACATAAACAATCTGAGCGCCCCGCGGACGCGTTCGTAGCCGCTCAACCAGCATGGCATCACGCGTGGCCTGGGCAGTAGGTGTTGTGCGTAAGCGGAGATTAGGGCGGTGAAAGCCCGTCACGATGGCGCAGGAGCGCGGGATGGCGAAGCTGTCGCAGATATCGGCGATCACGGCGGGCGTGGCTGTCGCGGTCAGCGCCAACACACGTTCAACCTGGAGGCTGCGCGCCGTGTCCGCGAGTTTGAGGTAGTCGGGTCGGAAGTTATGCCCCCACTCCGAGATACAATGCGCTTCATCGACCGCGAAGAGCGCAATCGGCAGCTGGGCAAGCAGATCGAGGAAGCGCTCGTTGGTGAAGCGCTCGGGCGCGACATACAAGAGCTTCAAGTTTCCCGTCCGCAGCTGCTGGATTACCGCGCGCACCTCAGCGGCCGCAAGCGTGCTATCCAGTCGCGCTGCGGGAATGCCCCGTCCGCGCAGGGCATCGATCTGATCTTTCATCAACGCGATCAGCGGCGACACGACGATGGTGATGCCGTCAAAGAGCAAGGCTGGCAGCTGATAGCAGAGCGACTTCCCGCCACCCGTCGGAAAGACGGCCAAGGCCGCACCGTGATCGACAAGCGCGTCCAGCACCGCACGCTGCCCCGGCCGGAAGGCGTTGAGTCCAAATCGCTCATGGAGCAGCGCGTCGAGCTGATCGCGCGATTGGAAGGGCTTAGACATGCGCGAAGAACCTTTCACCATTGTCCTGCCAGGCGCAGCTCATGGCCAAGCCGTGCCAAAAAGGCACGCAGAAAATCAGCGCGGGTATGCGCCTCTGCTCGTCCAGCCCGCGTCTGCATGTGGTCGGGTAGCTGCAGCAGCTTGACGTAAAAATGATCGATGGTGTTGCGTTGGTCGTCCAATGGACGGTCCGCGGGAAATGGTGCTTGGGGGTCATATAAGCGGCGGCCGAGCACTCCACCAACCATCAAACAACGAGCTAGTCCGATAGCTCCCAAGGCATCAAGTCGATCCGCGTCTTGCACAACCTGCGCTTCCAGCGAGCGGGGCGTGATATTCGCCGCAAAGCTGTGGGCAATAATAGCGTGGTGGATCGCCGGCAGATATTGTTCGGGATACGCAATGCTGCGGAGAAAGGTTTCCGCCGCCTGTGCGGCTAACGTCGATGCTTGACGGCGTACGGGTGAGTCTTTGGCAATCACAACGCAGTCATGCAGCCACGCGGCCGGCAGCACAACGCCAAGATCTGCCTGCTCCATTTCAGCCAGCATGATCGCATTGCCCACCACCCGCCGAATATGTTCCAGGTCATGCGCCGCATCGGCGCTACCTGCCGCGCGCTCCACAAATTCTTGGAAGTGCAGCTCCCACCTCAATCGCAGTTGTGCCAACATCAGGCTTCCGTCAAGCGGCAGTGGCAAGCCGTTGCTCGCCGCCGGCATTGTAGCAGATCGGCGGAACCGCCTTCGAGCTAGCCACTAAGTGTCGAATGCCGTCTGCGCTACCAATGCAAAGTGATGCCAAAATGAGGCCCCTCCATTGCTCCACAGCTTGCTGGACTCCTGGCAACCACCGAATGCTTGGGCAAGGAGAAAGCGGAGTCGATGAGCTCGACTCCGCTTGTGCGCGCGTGCGCAGCCACTAGCTGCCGCGTGTTGAACGACCGTTACCGAGCCAACAGGGCGTGGGTGCGTCGTCAGCTTCCCGCGTAAGGCCGTGGGGCTGGCAAACACCCGCTAACGGCAGGCCTCCACGTAGACCGGGTTGTCGCTCACACGTAGCGTAACCACATTGTTGACCTGTCCATCCCGATCCCCGCCTGGTGTGCCGTCGCCGACGGCAGGTGTAACCGCGCCGGTTGTATCGACCACCCGTACACAGCGGTATGGGAAGGAAACGTTGGCGCTGCCGTTAGCCGCCCAAACGACGCTCTTTTCCAACCCGCTCGGCATACGGAAAACACCACCGGCGGCATTCGGCTGGTTGACCGTGCGAGCAAAGTGTGCTCCCGCCAGCTCCCGCGTGATCGTGTGGTAGGCGGCGTAGGCCGGCTTCGGACTGTTCAGGTTGGTGCCGCGGAACAGCCCCGATGTTTCCGTGCCGGGGCCGCCGTCGAAGACGGTGTACCAGGACAGATGGGCGACATCAAGCGACAGCGCTTCGACGTAGTACTTAACCAGCCTCGCGGCCTGTTGTGCTTCGGAGCTGCTGGCAGCAGGGTCGCTCCAGTAGCCGGCCTCGGGTATAACGAGTGGCAGATGACCGACGCCATGCTGCTGCAGAATGGTGCGTACCTCGCGCACCTTGTCCCCAATGCTGGCGAACTGAATCGGATAATAGTGCACGGCCATCTGGTCGAGGTATTTGGCAGCGCCGCCATAGTTGGCGTTCAACTCTTGCAGGACTCTGGGCAAGAAGGAGCGCCGGAACAAACCGCCATTCCCATCCTCCGCGAACCAATCGTAGGCCAGCCCTCCGATCATGACCCGCGCGTTTGAATTTTCTTGATGGACTACATTCGCGACGCTCGCAAGCATCTGGGCATAGGCCTGGGGCCGCGATCCCCAGTAGCCTTTCGTGCCGGACGGTGCGTTTGAACCGTAGTCTGCATCAGGCTCGGCATAGAAAGACCAGTCGCGCACGCAAATACGCTCGGGCATGTCGTTCAGGCCATCACAATCGTAACGATCAACCATGGCCCGTACAAACGCTAGGCGTTTCGCCGGATCGGTGACATTTTGCCCGGGTAAGCGAGCCCAGGTTGGGTCGCCCGTGAAGAGGACGAAAACCTCCATTTTGGCCGCTTCCGCATTGCGCACACTAGCGTCGAAATCGGACCAGTTCCGCGCGCCTTCCGACGGCTCAACACTGCCCCAGTCTAGCGCAACCGTTACCCGGCTTGCCCCCGCAGCCTGCATTTGGGCCACGCCCTTGGCTTGATTAACCCCGTGATACATTGCGACGCCAAAGGGTGTAGCTGCCCGATCATTCCGAGTAAGCGGTAGAAACACAGAGCGGCTTGCATTTGCTGCGACATTCCGGCTGATTGGGTTTGGTGCGGAAGCGGAGCTTTTGGCCTCGATACGCTGGTTCTGTCCGGCCAACAATAAGCAGCCGACGAGCGAAAGGCTCAAAAACCACAGCATGGTGGATGTGCGGACCTTCATGGGCGAATTCCTCATGGGTAATAGGCGCATAGACCTGCGTGACAATCGACATGGGCGAAAGCTAACGACAGGCAATGTGCAGCATACGGAGAAACGAGCGAGATCTGGTGTCCAAGGGGACGGCTTGCATGGAAACGTACTGTGTTTGTGGTCTTTCTAGCTACATCACAATCGGTTCGCGCCAGCCGACATTATACCATCTGAATCGAAGTGTCAAGATCGCTGGTGCATTCCGGCTCTTGGAGTCCGCCTCGCAAGGGTATCCCGTCAGTTAGATGCTGCTCATTCTAACAAAGCTGGTGGCTGGATTCATCCAACGTGATGGTGGTTGGAATGCAGAGCCGACCCTCGTCGGCAGTGTCTGTCAGTTCTGGAACCTGGACGACCAATTATTGGTCGGCAAGCGCAATTGCGTACAATACAGGCGGGACGCCACCCGTCCTGCCCGTTGATCGTCTCTGGTTTAGGCTTCCGTCTTGGCCACGTGAAACTGAATCTCGATCATCACATCATCCATGCGGTTGCTCTCGCACTTGTGGTACACCTCCCGAGATGGCCCGTTTACTGCGTAGCCATGGGTTTCGATCCAGCTCAGCACGGCTTGGTAGGCGGGGAAAGCTCGTTAATCGCGAAAATTCTGGGTCACCATGAGCCCGTGGACACCTGCATCCAAGATGCCAATGCCGACCCTGCCAAACTCCGGTCGCAGAATATTGGCGCGATGTCCGGGTGAATTCATCAAGCCCGTATGGGCCATCTCCAGGGTCGGCGCCAGGGCTAAGTTCTCGCCAGCTGTGCGATACCGAATACCCGCCGTATCGATCCGATTAAAGGGTGAACGTCCTTCGGGCGAGGTATGCGCAAAGTAGCCCCGCCTCAGCATATCGGCGGAATGGCTCCGCGCAACTGCCGTCAGCTCCGCATCCGCCGCGAGTGGTGCCAGGCCTATCCGCGCGCGCTCGTGGTTGATCAGCCGCAACATTTCGGCTTCTTGATCCGGCGCTGGTTGCGCCTCGGCTACGGTAAACGGCAGCTGGACGGTTTCGTCGGAGTCGGGGTGGATCGTGAGCGTGGTGAGGGTTTGGTTGATTGCATCGCCGAAGATCGGCGTGAGCGCTGCTTCCGCGCGCTCGGTAAGCCCAGCCAAACGTCCAACAAGCGGACTTGTGCGGCTTGCCTCGCGTAGTGCCGTCGGCAGCGGAATGGCAAGCAGCAGTGTGGCCAGGATCGCCGCCGAGATCAGACCGTTCACCAAACCGGGCAGGATGCCGAACAGGCGATTGACCCATTGTGCATGCACATGTTTTGGTAGGCGTGCGGCTAATGCCGTTCCGATCAGATTGAGCCCAAGCCCGGCGCCAAGGGTGAGCAGCACAAAGGCTGCCGGCCGATCCCACGCCTCTGACCAAGGTGCTATTTCGCCTAGCCAACCCGCAACGGGCTGATACACGTGGAGCGCAAGCACAATGCTGCCGATCCAGACTCCGAGGTCGATCAAGCCGTAGATCAGGCCGGAGCGCCAGCCGCGGAACATCGACAGCAGCACAATCGCGACAAACAACAGGTCGATCCAATTCCCGCCGAGCATTCCGCACCTTTTTCATTTGAAACTGGCAGATTTGTGCTGCACCATTTAGCATACCTGCAGCCATGATACCTGTAGCTGATTAGGGTGTTTCGTGGTCGTACATGACCCGGACGGTATGTCCGTATTCTCGCCCGTAGCCGGGCGTTTTAATGCTGCTGGCACTCTGTGCTACACTGCACGCGCATAGCATGGAGCATACAATGACGGATCAACGCATACAGATATTTGCGGATGTTTCCGAGCTGGCCGCTGCCGTGGCACAGCAGATTGTGACGCGCGCCCAGGCAGCCGTTGCCGATCATGATCGTTTCACGATCGCCTTGTCCGGCGGCTCGACTCCCCGCGCCGTTTTCGAGCGACTCGCCGCATCACTGCTTAAGGAGCAGCTGCCGTGGGCCAAGACCTACGTGTTTTGGGGCGACGACCGCGCTGTGCCGCCCGATCATCCCGACAGTAACTATCGGATGGCATCCGAAAGCCTGTTGCAGCATGTGCCGCTGCCGAAAGAGCAGATCAAGCCGATCTTGACCCAATGCGACGATCTTGATGCCGCCGCTCAACATTATGAGCGTGTTATTCAGAGCTTCGTGCCGGGATCGCCCCCGTGCTTCGACCTGATCCTGCTGGGCATGGGTCCCGACGGTCATACAGCCTCGCTCTTTCCCCATAGCCCGGCCCTGGCCGTGACCAACGCACTCGTCACGGCGACGCCGGTTGCGCCACTTAAGCCCCACATGCGGCGGATCACCTTTACCGCAACACTGATCAATGCTGCCGCGGAAGTGGTCTTTTTGGTTGCGGGCGCCGACAAGGCGGGCCGGCTGGCTGAGGTGTTGGAAGGACCGCAAGCCCCCGACACGCTGCCCGCCCAGCTTGTAAGGCCGACGAATGGCGTGCTGAGCTGGATGATCGATCAAGCCGCAGCGCAGGAGCTTAAACACAGCTACGGTTGATCCACCCAAGCCCCCTTGCGCGTTGGAGTCCTGCGGATGTGGCGCAAGTGTATCGTAGCTGTCAATTCGTGATCGGCGGACCAAGCTTGGATGCGAAGCCGGAATCAGTTAAGGGCGTACATCCGGGGCTTTGTGCTTGCCTTATTGACCATACAGCAGCCGATACATGCCCCAGTTGCCGTACACTATTTTGACATAATCGCGGGTTTCACGGTAATCGATCAGCTCGGGAAACAGGTCACGATCATTGGTGAGTTCCAGCCAGCGCGCCGCATTGCCGGGGCCACCGTTATAGGCCGAGGCCGCGGCCAAAAAATTGTTGTCGAAGGTGCGGAGCTGATGGCTGATGTAGTGCGCGGCGAAGCGAATCGAGACCGCCGGGCGATACAGCTGATCTGCCGCATAGTTCTCGACCTTGAGATTTTGCGCAATGCCTTCGCCGGTCGCCGGCATGACTTGCCCCAGTCCCCGGGCCCCAACCCACGAGGTTGCATCCGGATTGAACAAGCTTTCTTGCCGCAGAAGGGCGTATATAATGCGCGGGTCGATCTTGAAGTTCGCCGCTTCCCGCTGCACGACCCGGGTGTAGGGTGTCGGAAAGATCAACCGCAGCAAGCCAGTGGGCGTGGCTGGCGTTATGCGTTTGTCCGGGCTCAGCGCCACGACCCGCTCCGCCGCTTTCAGCGCAACATAGGGCACATCCGCCGCAGCGGCTTGCAGCGCGAGGTGCCAAAGCCGCTGCGGATCATCATTCCATCTGTCGCGCGCCGCAAACCATTCGTCCCGCGCTTCGCTGCGTAGATCGAGCGCGCCTAGCTCGCGCGCTCGCACCACCTCCGGAGCATTGACCACCTCTTCGGCGACATTTTGGGCTTCCGTCTTGCTCCAACCCACAATCCAATCGGCTGTGGCTTGCTGCTCCTCGGCGCTAGGACCGCTGGCCAGTGGCGTTGTGCTGTTCGCGGCTTGGTTCAGCAGCTCGCGCGCTCGTTGAGCGTAGAACGACTGTGGCGCGGCCTCCTGGGCGGCTGTGAGCCGCGCGCCTGCGTCGGCCGCTTGTCCGAGCTGGGTGAGCGCGTTTCCTGCCCAAAAATGCCCCTCGGCGCTGTCCCAGCCCGTCGCTCCATCGCCCAAACGGCGCCAAGCGGCGATGGCTTGCTCGCGCTGCCCGCTTTGGTAAAAGTGCATGCCGGCCCGAGTGAGCGCCAGATGCGCCTGCTCGCTCTGGGGATAGCGCTGCCCAAGCTCCAGAGCCACTGCCATCGCCCCGTCGACGTCAGCCGCGCTTTCCATCAGCTGCACAACGCGCCATAGTGCTTCGGGCGCGAGCTTGTGCTGAGGGAAGCGGTCGGGAAAGCGGCGGTAATTCTCCATTGCCCACGGAACATTGCCAGCCCAGCCCGCCGTTTGGATGTAATCCAGCTCGGCCTGAGCCGTGCCGGCCACGGCTGGTCGTGCTTGTGCAAGCGCTCCCAGCTCGTGCAGCGCTTCGTCGTAGCGCGCTTCGGCCCGCAAACATAGCGCATAACGCCGCCGAGCCTCAAACTGCTCCTCAGCTGCAAGCTGACCGGCCAGGGCCGCCTCGAACAGCGGCCGGGCGTCGACGTAGCGCTCATGCGCGAAATACACATTGGCCGCTTGCAGGGGTGCTAATCCGCCTGCCGGATCGGCCTGGAGCACGTTGACTGCTTCCACTGCTTCCCCACGTAGCGGAAATGCATCTACCAGCTCCCGCAGCCAGGCGCGCGCTTCGTCCGTGCCGGGAATCAGCTGTGCCGCCCGCCACAGGATCAGCGGCCGGTATTCAGGATTGCGCGAGATACCGAGCAGATCGCGATAGCGGGCGAGCTGCAGGTCCGTTCGCTCCGCCGCGCCGTACAGTTTGATCAGCGCTTCCAGTGCCTCGGCTCGGCGCGCTCGGCCGATCGGCTGCTGGCCCACATACTCGTAATTCACCAGCGCCGCTTCGACCTGACCCAAAGCCTCCTGCTGGGCCGCCAAACGGAGCGCCGCGTAGGGTTCGAGCGGGGTTTGCAAGGTGCGGTAGCGCTCATACGCCGCAATCGCCGCTTGAGAACGGCCTGCTTCCTCATGCGCTCTGGCAAGCAAAAACAGGCCACGCCCGGCCAGAGCATCGGTTTGGCCATCGGCCAAAAACACGTTGAAACCCTGCGCGGCACTATCCGCCTGGCCCGCCAGCAGCGCAGCCTCGGCTATTCCAAACTGAGCTTGGCGTGCTTGTGCCGCGCTGGGTTGTTGTGTTAGGAGCTGCTGCAGCGTCGCCGCTTGCGCCTCGTATTCGCCCGACAACCGTTGGTCGGCGGCGAGAGCTACCAGTTGATCGTTGGAAAGCGCCGCGAGGCCGGCACCGGTCTGCTCCGCCGCAGGCGGCACTGATGCGGCGGCAAGCGGCTGATCCGCCGCCGCAGGCTGTGCCTGGCCCTTGGGCTGAATGGCCTGGCAAGCAGATAAAAGCAGGATCAGCAGCAACAGTGGGACGCGTTTCGGCAAACCTTGTTCCTCGTCGGGGGTGTATAATCGGCGGGTAGCGGCCGGAATGTTATCGGTCGATGACCCGACTGCTCGTATTTTACCAAAGATTGAGGGACCCATGCGCAGGCGCAACGTGCCGCCCGCCTATCAGGCGGCGCTGGACTACCTGTATTCATTCATTAACTATGAAAACAAGATGCCGTCCTCGCCGGAGCATGCCCGCTTCAACTTGGATCGGATGCGCTGGCTGCTCCGTGAGCTTGGCGATCCGCAGCTTGCATTCGCGAGCGTTGTTGTGGCCGGCACCAAGGGTAAAGGCTCAACCTGCGCGCTGCTTGAGTCGATCTTGCGCGCGGCCGGCCATAAAACCGGATTTTTTTCGTCGCCGCATCTGCATTCATGGCGGGAGCGCATCCAGGTTAATCGCACGCTGATCTCCCAATCCGATGTTGTGACGTATGTGGAGCAGCTCAAGCCGCTTGTTGCGCGGCTCGCCGACCAGGACCAGCCCACGGTCTTTGAACTGGCCACCGCGCTAGCGCTGCGCTACTTTGCAGACCAGCAGGTCGATATCGCCGTGTTGGAAGTCGGCCTGGGCGGCCGCTACGATACCGTCAACGTCGCGACGCCGCTTGTCTCGGTGATCACGCCCATCTCGTTCGATCACATGACTGTGCTGGGTAACACGATTGAGCAGATCGCGTCGGCCAAAGCGGGCATTATCAAGCCCCAGGTGCCGGTGGTGATCACGCCGCAGTGGCTAGCGGCCGAAAATGTGATCGCGGCCGAAGCCACTGCTCAAGGTGCCCCGCTCTTTCGTGCCGAGCTTGGCGGGCTGCGTCGAGTCGGTGGGACGGACATGCAGACAATCCCCTATCCACTGCCAATTCAAGGGGAGCAGATCGGGCTTGGGGGAGCGTATCAGCTCGAAAACGCACGCACCGCCGTGGGCGTCGTCGTGCTGTTGCGCGCGCACGGCTTTTTGGTGGCCGAGGCGGATGTGCTGGCAGGTCTCCAAACTGCTTCGTGGCCGGGTCGCTTCGAGATCGTCGCGCAGCAGCCAACGATCGTGGTCGATGGGGCGATGAATGCGGCGTCGGCCCAGCGGCTGCGCGAGTCGCTCAACACGCTGTCGTATCAACGGCTGGTGTTGGTGCTGGGCACCTCGCGTGATAAAGATATTGCCGGACTAGCGCGTGAGCTCGTTCCCGCTGCCAGCGCGGTTGTGCTCACCCGTTCGTATCACCCTCGCGCAGCCGATACCGAGCTCCTGGCTGCGCATGTCCGGCCCCTGCTGGCTAGCTCCGATGTGCCGTTGATTTTCACCGATGATGTGCCGCCGGCAATCGAGGCAGCGCGTCGCATCGCCGGCCCAAATGATCTGATCTGCGTTACTGGTTCACTCTTTCCCGTCGCCGCGGCGCGTGAGGCGTTGGGTGTGGCGACCGAGATCGACTAGCGTTGCGGGAGGCAAGCTTCATGGCCGGCTGGCTGCTCAAAACCGAGCCTTCGACCTATTCTTTTGCCGATCTAGAGCGCGACGGCACGACTGTTTGGGATGGTGTCGCGAATGCTCAGGCATTGATCTATCTCCGCCAGATGCAGCTCGGCGACCAGCTGCTCATCTACCACAGTGGTGACGAGCGGGCAGTGGTTGGCCGGGCCGAAATTGTGAGCACGCCCTACCCTGACCCCCAGCTCGGTGATCCGAAGCGCGTGGTCGTGGATGTGCAGGTCAGGCAGCGACTGCCACAGCCCATCGCCCTTGCTGCAATCAAAGCCGATCCGGCCTTTGCTCAGTTCGGGCTGGTCCGCCTGCCCCGCCTATCCGTCATGCCCGTCCCCGACGAATTATGGGCGAAGCTGCAGGCGCTGGGGAGCTCGCTGAGCTAACTCACTCCGTTATGTGGCCGCAGCTGCTCCAGCCTGGCTTGCCGAGACAGCCAAGGTTCAGGCTATCGAGGACAAATTCTGTTCCCACAGGCTCCAGATCAGGCCGCGCAGGCGGCCTGCCCTCGCGTGTAGCCGGGGACTGCACCCACCGGTGGGTACCCGCGGAGGCAATTCCCGCCCCGCCTGCCATTGCCATCGAGCTATTCCCGTCGTACGATGATAGGCAGGTGCGGATTAAGCCTACGAGCGGGAAGGAGCTGCGTGTATGGCCGAACCGATCGGGGACGAGCGTCCGTGTAGTCGTCGCTCCGACGTCCGGCGCTGGCTGGAAGCGAGCGAACAGCGGCTGTCTCCCCATGCCGCCAGAAGTGCCGATGCAACGCGTGAGCGGCCCGAAACGCCTTCGCCGGTGCGTACCTCGTTTCAGCGCGACCGAGACCGGATTCTGCACTCCAAAGAGTTCCGCCGGCTTAAGCATAAAACGCAGGTCTTTATCGCGCCGCTCGGCGATCATTATCGTACCCGCCTTACCCATACGCTTGAGGTCACCCAGATTGCGCGTACGGTCGCCCGCGCGCTGCGGCTGAACGAGGATTTAGTTGAGGCGATTGGCCTGGGCCATGATATTGGCCATGCGCCCTTCGGCCATGCCGGTGAAACCGCGTTGTCACACGCGCAGGGTCACGCCTTCCGACACAACGAGCAGAGTCGGCGGATTGTGGAGTGTTTGGCCAAGGGCGGCCAGGGTCTAAATTTGACGTGGCAGGTCCGTGAAGGCATCTACATGCATTCCAAGGTACGTAAAGATATCACCTCCACCGGCTGGGGTGTCGCCTCCACGTTGGAAGGGCAGATCATCAAGCTCGCCGATAGCGTTGCCTATATCAACCACGACATCGACGACGCCATGCGGGCCGGGATCCTGCGCGAGGAGGATTTACCGCGTGAGGCCATCGCGGTGCTGGGGGCTCAGCATGCCACGCGCATCAATACCATGGTGTGCGACATGATCGACGCGAACTGGTGGGCGACCGGCGAAGAAGATCCACCTGCGCAGCCGGTAATATCCATGAGTCGGCCAGTGTTGGCAGCAACCAATGCTCTCCGTGAGTTCATGTTTCAACGTGTCTATCGCAATAGCCCGGCCAAAGACGACGACAAGGTGCGCTTCATCGTGGATCACCTGTACCGGCACTTCGTTGCCCAGCCCGAGCAGATTCCGGCCGAATTGCGCCGCATTACGGCAGAGCGGGGTGAGCCAACAGAGCGCGCGGCCATCGACTACATCGCGGGCATGACCGATCGCTATGCGCTCAAAGTGTTCAACGCAGTGTATGTGCCCAACACCTGGGATGCGTAAATTGTTGCCTTTCGCACCAATCGCCGCAGTCGTGCGGGCGTGATGTATCACGCTCCATGCCCTGCGGTCTACGCGTGTTCGGACGTGATACATCACGCCCCGGCGTTTGCATCCAACCTACACATCTTGTATAATGAGCGTACCACCCGCCCTCGGCGAATTTGTGGCCAAAGGAGGTGAGCGCGGCACATTGTCGGCTCATCATTTCGGTTGAAATGAAGCCTGCACAGCCAGTATGCTATGCATGTAGATCGACGTGACGGTGAATCCGTTGAGCAGCTGATCCGCCGCTTTAACAAGGGCGTGGTCGCTGAGCGGATCACAAAAACCTTTCGCGAAAAGATGCATTTTGTCTCCAAGAGCGAGCAGCGCAAGGAGAAGCAGCGCCGCGCGGAGCGAAACCGGCGCAAGCGGGAGCGCGTGACGCAAGGGTAGCCGGATTCTGCAGATCCACGGACGGGGGTACGCCACCAACAGGTGCGCGCCCCCGTCTCCTTGTGTTTATCGGCGAAATGCTCCCGTGCATTGTTGCGCGGCTGCCAAAGGTGTGAAGATATGCTTGACCAAAATGTGCTACAAAAGCTCGCGGTGATCGAGGCCCGTTACAACCAGCTTAACGAGCTGATGGCCGATCCCGCCGTGGCTACCGATATTGCTCAGCTCCAACAGTATGTGAAGGAGCAAAACCAGATCGGCCCGGTTGTGGCCAAATATCAGGAGTATGCGCAGGTACTGCGCGGCATTCGTGACGCCGAAGAGCTGCTCAAAGAAAGCAATGATCCCGAGTTCCGTGAGCTGGCGCAGATGGAGCTGGACGAGCTGCGCGCCCGGATCGAGCCGCTGGACGAAGAGATCAAGCTGTTGCTGCTGCCCCGCGATCCCAACGACGAAAAAGACGTGATCGTGGAGATCCGGGCCGGCGAAGGCGGCGACGAGGCCGGGCTGTTCGCGGCCGACCTGTTCCGCGCCTATAGCCGCTATGCCGAGCAAAAAGGCTGGAAGGTCGAGCTGCTCAATTCCAACGAGAATGCCGCCGGCGGCTTCAAAGAAGTTGTGTTTGAGGTTCATGGCGACGGAGCGTACAGCCGCCTGAAGTACGAAGGCGGTGTGCATCGCGTCCAACGGGTGCCGGCGACCGAGGCCCGTGGCCGCATCCATACCTCAACTGCCACTGTGGCGGTGCTGCCGGAGGTCGAAGAGACCGATCTGGACGTCAAGCCCGAAGATTATCGCGTCGACGTATTCCGGGCGGGTGGCCATGGCGGCCAGGGCGTGAACACCACCGACTCGGCCGTGCGCATTACCTACAAACCGGGCACGTCCGAGCAAATGATCGTCACCTGTCAGGATACCCGCTCGCAGATCAAGAATCGGGAGCGGGCGTTGGCCGTGCTGCGCTCGCGCTTGTACGCCATCGAGCAGGAAAAGCGGCAAAAAGAGCTGGGCTCGTCGCGCATTGCGCAGGTGGGAACCGGCGAGCGGGCCGAAAAAATTCGGACCTACAACTTCCCCCAGGATCGCATCACCGACCATCGCATCGGCCACAACTTTTCGAATATCCCGGTCGTGCTTAGCGGTGATCTTGATCGGATGATCGACGCCCTGACGGTGGCCGACAATGCCGAGCGCATGCGCGACGTAAGCAGTGCGTAACATGATGCGGGTTGCCGGGCTGTCCGACATGCCGCGGATGATCGAGCTGGCCGCGCTAAAACGGGCCGAGTACGAGCTAGAAACGGCAAAACTGTGCTGGTATGGGCCGATTGGTTTACCCGTGAATATAGCTCAAATATTTGACGCAGCCCGTCCAATCCGCTACAATGCGGTATCGACGCGGCGCAGCCGCGTTCTTCGTGCCTGCTGCAACAAAGCGGGTGGCACAGGGCAAGAGTGTTATGTTTGAAAGTCTTTCTGATCGGCTCCAAAATACGTTCTCGCGGCTTGGGGCGCGTGGCCGGCTCGGCGAGGCCGATGTCGACGAGGCGCTCAAAGAAGTGCGGCGGGCGCTGCTGGAAGCCGACGTTAACTTCAAGGTTGTCAAAGATTTTGTCGGGCGTGTCCGTGAGCAAGCGATTGGTGAAAACATCACCAAAAGCCTGTCGCCGGCCCAGATGGTCGTCAAGATCGTCAACGACGAGCTGATCCATCTGCTGGGCGACGAGGCCGTGCCGCTTGCTTCGGCGCAGCCCAGCCCCACCATTATTTTGCTGGTTGGCCTCAACGGCGCCGGCAAGACGACCATGGCCGGCAAGCTCGGCCTGTTTCTGCGCAAAAAGCACCGCAATCCGCTGCTGGTTGCCTGTGACGTGTACCGTCCCGCCGCCATCAAGCAGCTGGAAACGCTCGGCAAGCAGATCCAGGTTCCGGTCCATAGCGAAGGTACGCAGGTTTCGCCGGTCACGATTGCCCGCAACGGCATTGCCGAGGCGCGCAAAAACGGGCATGGCGTGGTGATTCTCGATACCGCCGGTCGTTTGCAGATCGACGAAGCTTTGATGCAGGAGCTGGAGGAGATCCGCGCCGCAACCAATCCGCACGAAACGCTGCTGGTTGTGGACGCGATGATCGGTCAGGAGTCGGTGCGGGTAGCCGAGGAATTCAACCGGCGAGTGCCCTTGTCTGGCTTTGTGATGACCAAAATCGACGGCGATGCCCGTGGTGGCGCAGCGCTCTCGATTCGCCAGGTTACCGGCGTTCCGATCAAGTTCCTGGGCACCAGCGAAAAGGTAGACGGCCTCCAGCCCTTTGATCCACCGCGTCTGGCCTCGCGCATCCTGGGCATGGGCGACGTGCTGACGCTGATCGAGCGGGCTGAGGAGAACATCGACAAAGAAGAAGCTGCCAAGATGCAGAAGAAAATGCAAAAGGGCAAGTTCGACTTTGAAGATTTTCTCAGTGCCATGAAGCAGATGCGTCGTTTGGGTCCGCTGCAGCAGATCCTGGGTATGCTGCCGGGTATGTCGCAGCTTAAGCTGGATGAGCATATCAACGAGGATGACCTCAAGCATATCGAGGCGATCATCCAATCCATGACGCTGGAAGAGCGGCGCAATCCCGACATCATTAAGCAAAGCCGCAAGGAGCGCATCGCGCGCGGCTCGGGCTCCGAGCTTGAGGACGTCAACGAGCTGCTCAAGCAGTTCCGCGAAATGCAGCGCATGATGAAGGGCATGATGGGCATGATGCCCGGCGCCGGTAGTGGTCGGCCTGCGCCCACCAATAACAAGGGTGGCAGCGGCAAAAAAGGCAAGAGCAAAAAGAAGAAAGCGCGCGCGCCCCAGCTGCCGGGAGCGCGGCCTGGTATGCCTGGTTTTGGGCCGCAGGCTGGTCTGGGGCCAAACAGCAGCCCGTCCGATATTGAGAGCATGCTGCGCAATATGCGCAAAGATCAGTAAGCCTGGATTAATTCGTCGTTTGTTATCTGTTTGGGAGGATACACGTGGTTCGTATTCGTTTGCTGCGCCGCGGCAAGAACAAAAAGCCAACCTATCGGATCGTCGTCGCCGACGCTCGCTCGCCCCGCGACGGCAAGTTCATCGAAATCATCGGCAACTACAATCCGGTGCAGCAGCCCAAGGTGCTCAACGTCAAGACCGACCGGGCGCGCTACTGGTTGAGCGTCGGCGCGCAGCCGTCGGATACCGTCGCGTATCTGCTCGGCAAGGTGGGCGTGGATGCCAAGCCCGGCACGCCGTACACGCCCGAGGCCGAGCCGACGCAGCCGACGACCGAAGCATAAGCACGATCCGACAACCACGCTGCCGTAAGGGGGCAAAGACGTAAAAACATAAACTTGCACGTCTTTGCGTCTTTGCGTTAAAGTGCTGCTTGCATCTATGAAAGAATTGTTGATCTTTATTGTGAAAGAGCTGGTGGACGAGCCAGACGCGGTTCGTGTTCGCGAGCGCGATGGTCGCTTTGCCATTACGTTTGAGCTTACGGTAGCTCCCGGCGATGCGGGCAAAGTGATTGGTCGCAGCGGTCGGGTAGCGAAGGCTATCCGCGATGTATTGGGCGTGGCCGCTGCGCGCGAGCGGAAGCGTGTGCATCTCGATATTAACTCGTAGCCGCATATGACTAATCGTGTATTGCTTGACGATTTGTTGCTGGTTGGCCAGATTACGCTGCCGCATGGCGTGCGTGGCCAGCTTAAGCTGCACACCATCACCAGCCGTCCCGAACATTTGCAGCGGGTCAAAACCGTGTTTATCGGCGAGGGGCTGACGCCCTATTCGTTGCGGCGCGCTGCCGTGCACAAGGGCGCGGTCATGATTGTCACGCTGGCTGGCGTAGACACCCGCGAAGGCGCCGAAGCGCTGCGTGGCCAAGAAGTGTATATGCGCCAAAGCGACGCCGCTCCGCTCGACGAAGACGAATATTTCTTGCACGACCTGCCCGGCCTTAATGTCCAGACCACGGCTGGAACCGTGGTTGGCGTGGTTAAGGAAGTGATCGAAACGGGCGCGAATGAGGTTTTGGTGGTGACGCGGCCCGAAGGTGGCGAAGTGCTGATTCCGATGGTCAAGGATATTGTGAAACAGCTTGACCTTGCGGGCGGCCTCGTCATGATCGACCCGATCCCTGGATTGTTGGACTAAGCCTGTTGCCAGAATAAGCCGAGAGCGAACAGTGCCTCAATCGGAGGCACTGCTTCGCTCTCGGTTTTGTGTTTGCTACTTGTTATAGCGGCGCGCTAGCTCGGCCCAAACCCGCTCCGGCGCTACCCCTTGGCTTGCCAGCAGGACAAGCGTGTGGTACACCAAATCGGCAGCCTCGTAGGCTAGTTCGTCGGCGTCGCCCTTCATCGCGCCGATCACTACCTCGGTCGCTTCCTCGCCGACCTTTTTGCCAATCCGTTCTGGCCCACCGTTGAGCAGCTTCACTGTGTACGATCCTTCGGTCTGCTCTTGGCGCCGCCGCTCGATCAGGTCGGCGAGCTGCGCCAGCACCGCACTTGGCGGTTGGGCCTGAGTCACCGGCTGCTCGTCAAGCGTCCGGAAAAAGCACGACGGCGCGCCGGTATGACAGGTTGGTCCGGCCGGCTCGGCCAGCACCAGCAGCGCATCGCCGTCGCAGTCCTGCCGCAGCTCGACCAGTCGCAGCACGTTGCCGCTGGTCGCTCCTTTTTGCCACAGCTCGCCCCGTGAGCGACTCCAAAAGGTGACCAGTCCACTTTGCTGGGTCTGCGCCAGCGCCGCCTCGTTCATATATCCGAGCATCAGCACTTCGCCGCTACGCGCGTGCTGCACAATCGCCGGAATTAAGCCGTTGGTATCGAAGTTGATCATAGCTTTCAGGTTTCAGGTTTCAGGTTTCAGGTTTCAGGTATCGATGTTTAAGATTGCTTCCAACCTGATGCCTGTTACCTGTTGCCTGTTGCCTCGTTGCTCCTAGTGTCGAAAATGTCGTCGGCCGGTCAGCAGCAGTACCAGGCCCAGCCGGTTCGCCGTTGCCAGCACTTCGTCGTCGGCCTGTGAGCCACCGGGCTGCACGATCGCCGCAACGCCGGCGGCGGCCGCTGCTTCTACGCCATCCGGCTTGGGAAAGAACGCATCCGAGGCCAGCACGCTGCCTTGGGCGCGTTCCCCGGCTTTGCGCACGGCAATATGCACCGAATCGACGCGTGAAGGCTGGCCGGCACCCATGCCCACCAGCGTTTGGCCCTGCACCAGCACGATCGCGTTCGACTTCACAAAGGCACAGGCGCGCCACCCAAACGCGAGTGCTGCCAGCTGCTCGTCGGTCGGCTTCCGTTCCGAAACAACCTGCCAGCCAGCCGGATCGTCGTCGGCCACGCGATCTTGCGCCTGGACCAGCAGTCCTCCGCTCACCCGGCGATAATCCCACGCCTGCGCGGATTGCTGGATCAAATCGAGCTCCAGCAGGCGTAGGTTAGGCTTGGCCGCTAAGATGGATCGGGCTTCGTCGTCGAATGCCGGCGCGATGATCACCTCGTAGAAGAAACGCTGCATTGCCGCGGCCATCCGCCCATCGACCGGCCGATTGATGCCGACGATCCCGCCGAAGGCCGAGACCGGATCGCCCGACCGTGCAGCAGCGTGTGCTGCTACCAGGTCGTCGTTGGAGGCGAGGCCGCACGGGTTGGAATGTTTCAAGATGGCGACGGTTGGACTTGGGAAGTTCTGGATGATCTGGAGCGCGGCATCGGCGTCCAGCAAGTTGTTAAACGAAAGCTCCTTGCCCTGCAGCTGACGCGCGGCGGCAATGGAACCGCCCGCAGCACTAGCATCACGGTAAAAAGCGGCGGGCTGATGCGGATTCTCGCCGTAGCGCAGGTCTTGGGCTTTCTCAAAAGCGAGCGGCAGCGTTGCGGGAAATTGCTCGGCGGTCAGGTAGGCCGCAATAGCGCTGTCGTATGCTGCAGTGTGGGCAAAAGCTTTGGCTGCCAGCTCGCGTCGAAATTCGGGCGAAACAGCGCCCTCTTCCAAAGCAGCGAGCAAACGGAGATAATCCTGGGGATCGACGACGACCAGCACATCCGGAAAGTTCTTAGCAGCCGCGCGCAGCATCGTCGGCCCGCCAATATCGATCTGTTCGAGCGCATCCGCGAGCTGCACCCCCGGCTGCGCGATTGTTTCGCGGAACGGGTACAGGTTGACGATCACAAGGTCGATGGCCGCCAGACCATGAGCCGCAAGCTGCGCCACGTCGTCCGGTCGGTCACGGCGATGCAGAATACCGCCATGCACCGCTGGATGTAGGGTCTTGACCCGACCTGCCAGGATTTCTGGAAAATTGGTGAGCTTGCTGACCGACTGAGCAGTTACACGCGCTTGGAGCAACGCTGTGAGCGTGCCCCCGGTCGAAAAAATTTCAACACCTCGTGCCTGGAGCGCATGACCCAGCTCAGCTACGCCTGTTTTGTTCGATACGCTGATGATTGCCCGCATAACGCCTTCTTCCGCCAATGAAAAAGGCCCCGAATCACTGTTCGGAACCTAGCCCAGGCGAACGGCTCGTAATGTACGGACTTCCTCGTGGTTCTCCACGTTTGACGCCAGTCATCCGTACGTCGGTTACGGCGAACATTATACCGCTATCGGCTTCCAGGTCAAAGGTACGTAATTCCAGGCAAGCAGTCGTGAGCTTGGCGCTCGAAACTGCTTGCCTGTTTGTCGCAAACTGCACCGTTGGGAACCTACCTCGCACTTCCCGATTATTGGTTCGTCCAGCGATAATACATAAACGACGGCACAAACGCGAGCACAGCGGCAATGAACAGCGAAAAGAATGAGAAGGTCCGCGCGATCCACAGCAGCTGCAGCATTTGCGGATTGGCCACGTTGGGATACAAGATGCCGACGGCAATGTAATGGGGGATCGCAAAGCCCAGGATCATGACCCAGCCCGACAGCTTAAGCCATACTTCCAGCGGTGGACGATGGATCAGATCAAGCAGGCCGCCCAGAACACGGGAGAAGCGAAACAACACCAGCGCCAAAATAACGACGCCAATCTCCAGGATCAGCCCAATGTGTAACCATTGAATTGTCATAGCTCATACCTCAAGAATGCGCCGGGCAATGCCATAAAAGCGATACACAACATACGCCATGGCCGCAGCCGACACAAACAGCGCCGAGAAGGCCCACAGCTGCTGGCGGGGAGTCATGATGCCGGCGGTGAAAAAGGCGTACGATTGAATGCTGTTGTACACCACGATACCGATCGGCGCCACAATCATCGCGCTCCAGTAGGCGCGCTGGCCGGTCAGCATCTCAAAGCGCTTAGCGATCAGGCCAATCAGAATAAATGCGCCCCACAGAAGGAAACCCGCCATCAGGCTAACATAGTTGGTGATGTCAAAGAGCAAGCGATACAAACCGGTGTTCAGGGACGCCGGTGATTGCGTGTTTGGCGACGGCTTGGCTGTGCGCCAGTCCTTGCTTGTATCTGAGTCCAAGCCTTGTGGATTGCGTACCAGCGCGGCGTTCGGAGCTGGCGCTTTTACGGCTGTTCTGTTCCAATCGCTGATTGGGCTTTTCTCCGGTGCCGGGCCCCATTGGACATAATCAACTTTGTCGTTGTCGACGCCGCGCAAAATAACTGCGTCGGCTTGAGCATTCCATGCGCCAGCGGTTTTGACCAGGAGATAGCTATGCGGCTGGACGGTTCCTCGCAGGGTTTGCACATCGGTGGCTGCCGTGCTCAACTTCCACCCATCAACCGAAATTGGTTCATCCGACGCGTTATACAGCTCGACCCAAGCTCCCGCCCTGGGAGCTTGGGGATTAACAAAGGCTTCGTTGATCACCAGCGGCGTATGCTTATCGCGGCGAATGCCGACACCCAAAAATGCGAGCGCAAGCGGCAACGCAAACGCCAAGCTTAGGATGATGGGGATGAAAAGGTCTGCCGAGCGCAGCCGTTCAAAGGTTGGCACGGCGAACGGCATGGCATAAGCTTTACGTTGCATAAAGGGAGTGTTTCTCCTTTGGCCTCCGCGTACTGCTGCTCCTTAGCCGCGGTCTGCTTAGTGGCCCGCTTGTTGAATCCTGGTCCGCAGCTGATCGGCGAGCGCACGGGCACGGGATGGGCCGAGCAGCAGGGTCGTAGATTGCTCAAAACCGGTGACGGCTCGTAACATCTGCTGTGGCTTGGTTGAGTCGTCGGGCTTAAGCCCAGCCCGGCGGAATGCATCTGCCAAGAGCACCCGCGCGCTGTTCCCGATACCAGCCACCGCCAGTTTTTCCAGTTCGGGATACAGCGGCGCGGCTGGCAACGCAGCAGGCGGCACCACTGGCGCAACCGCTGGTACCGCAGTTGGCTCGATCATCCGGCCCTCGATCAGGCCCGCGTCCAGCATCTCGATGATAATTCGGCAGCTCACAAAATCGCCCAAGCCCGACAGCTGAATAATGTCGCCGACAGTGTTCTTGCCGTTGATCATGGTGAGCACGCGCCACTTGTCGGCCTCAAGATTGATTTCGCGGGTTGACGAGCGTGGATTGGCTACCAGGCGCAGAATCATTGCCTTGGGCGGCATGCGCTCAGCCAAGGTAGCCCACTCATCCTGCCGGCCAATCCCTTCCATGATCACAACTTCGTTCGAGACCCGGACGTTGGGCGCCGGCAGCGCAATCTGCTCGTGCAGCGTAAATGGTCCGGCGTTGCAGGTGAAGAGCGTGTACGCAGCCTCTTCGCCGCTGAGTCGGCCCAGCTGTGCCCCGCAAATTTTGCCCTCGTTGAAATACAGCCACCCGTCGAACTGCTCGTTACCGCGGCGGGCATGCACCTCGACGCCGCCGGTTTTCTTGCCAAGGTCAATAAGTTGGATGATATCGACGAGACCGAAATCGCTCAAATCACCTTGAAGCGCCATAATGGTAGTAATCAACGATCAGCAATCAGGCCCGCTTTCGCGCCATCCCACGATGGCGCCACGGCTGATGGCTGACAACTGACAGCTCCTACAGTTTGCCAATGACGATTTTGCTGATGCCCTTCAGGGTATCGAATACACCTGGTCCCGACGCGGCACACGCTTCGAAGCGGGGCCAGTTGAATGGGTTGAGGTATTTATCGAGCACCGCGACCGGCAAGGCATTCGGCAGGTCGCGTTTGTTGTATTGGAGCACAAGCGGAAACTCCTGGAACCGCTTGCCCTGCTTTTGGACGTTGCGGGCGAGTTCCTTCAAGCTGTTAACATTTTCTTCCAGCTTGCTTCGTTGCGAGTCGGCGACGAAAACGACGCCATCAGCCCCATTCAGCACCGCCACCCGGGTACGCTCGTACAACACCTGGCCGGGAACCGTGTACAAATGGAAACGGGTCTGAAACCCACGTACCTTGCCCAAGTCCAGCGGCAGGAAGTCAAAAAACAGCGTGCGCTCTGTTTCGGTAGCAATCGACAGCAAGTTACCCTTGGTAGCCTGCGGCACCTGCCCATGGATCCACTGAAGGTTGGTGGTTTTGCCGCACATACCGGGGCCGTAATACACAATTTTGCAGTGAATTTCACGCGCTGCAACGTTGATAAGTGCCATAGTTTAAGGAGCTCCCTGGCTGTTAGTCGCGGAATAGCAGATCGATCGTGTCTTCCATCGACGTGCGGAAGCTGGCGCCGAGAACATCGTCGCGCACCCGACGGGATTGGCGAACGCGTTGGAAGATCGCGGCCAGCTCTTCGGATGCTTTTTTGATCAACACCTTGACCAGCCCGATATGGGTTTCTTTGCTGAAGATAATGGTCAAAATCCACTGGTCGGCGATCAGGGCAATAAACAAATTTTCGCGCACGCCCTGTTGAAACAGCATTTTGAAATCTTTTTCACGCAGCAGCTTGGCAACTTCACGCGATGAGGCGAAGGTGCCGGCGATCAGTGCTCCAAGCGCCGTCGTGTCTTGTCGGTTTGCATCGCCGTGGCAGGCGATCACTTGACCGCTCTTGTCCAGGAGCAACGCGTGGTTACCTCCGGTTTCTTCGACGAGCCGGTTGAGGACTTCCTCAATACGCGCCGTTTCTTCGGGTGGCACGATCAAGCTTGTTAGTTGCGGATCGAGGGCCATGGTTTCCTGCCTTTGGCGATGATAAAAATTGACCAGATGAAGATCTTCCGAGAACCAAGCACGAACCGTTGTGCGGCGCGGCTTCAGCGCTATTGCTGAC
>JADDQF010000103.1 GCA_016781505.1 bacterium | reverse complement strand
CCTACGCCGACGCGCACGCCTACGCCGACGCGCACGCCCACAGCGATACCGCTCGTACAACCACCGCAACCAAATACTGCTGTAACACGTGCGCCAGGCAGCCGCCAAGCGGAAACAACTGCCGGCACAGGCACGACTGGCAGTCCACATCAGATTCTCTTCGTGGAAATTCTGTATGACCCAGCAGGTAGTGGAATGGAACCCGGCGGCGAATATGTGCTGTTGCGTAACATGACGGATGAACATATCAGCCTTATCGGCTGGACACTGCAAGATAGCAAGCAAACAACCGAGTTGCCGCAGCTTACGATAGCACCGCAGGAAATCGTGGCGCTCGGTGCATCTGAGCTAGCGCGTGCTGCCGCACCGACCTTTACCGGCCGGTGGTTTATGGTGGATGGTCGGATTGGCAACGGGCTAGGCAACAGCGGTGATCAGCTGGCGCTGGTTGATAGTGTCGGCACCGTCATCGATGCGCTCTCCTGGGGTGATAATTCAGATCTGCTTGCACCACCAATCGCCCGCACCGATCCGGGCCTGCCTTTACAGCGCTACAGCTTGACCGATACTGATACTGCGGCTGACTGGGAGCCACCATTAGATGACCTCGATCCGACGGCTGAGTCGGCCTCGCCGGCCGGTGAAACTGTAACCACACCACAAACAAACGGGTCCAGTGTGGCGCCGGTTGAGATGGGCCGGCCGGAAGCGAGCGCGGCTGATAACCTGGCCGTGCCGGATCAGCCTGTGAGCGGCAGGCTTAGTCTTAGCGAGGTCGCCCCTGGGCAGGCGTGGGTTGAGCTGTATAATCCGCAGTCGCAGCCCAATCCTTTGGCCGGGTGGCAGCTTGATGACGACAACCCCGGCACACCACCACTTGAGCTTGACGCAGCCCTGGTATTGCAGCCTCACCAATTCCTGGTTATCCGCACGTCCGAGCTAGCATATCGGACCAAGCGCACGATTCGGCTGTTGCGACCGGATGGAAGCGTTGGCGACAGCCTGACCATCGGCGATGTCGCAGCCAACACAACCTGGAGCCGGTTTCCCACGCAAGGTGGTAGCTGGCAAGCATCGACGCCGCCGACGCCGGGCGACTTCAACCAGCCTGCGCCACTCACTGCTACAGCGGCCCCGGTTTCCGTAACGGCACCTGTCCATCCGCCAGCGGAGGCTATGGAGCAGGCAGCCAATGTTCACGTTCCCGCATCCATGGCGGCACACGCGTTACCGATCGATCGTTGGCCACAATATCGGCCGATGCTGATCGGGTTGCTCGTGTGCGCTATCGGCGGCAGCTGGTTCCTGTTACGAGGTGCTGCCGGGCGTAGGGCAGCCAGGCTCGGTCTTCAGCATGAAGGTCAAGCTATCGCAGGGAGCGTGGATGAGCACGCTGCGCTTGATGAACGTCCGACTTAAGCAGCTTACAATGCGCTCGGGGTATAATATGATTGAACGCGCCGCCTCTTCCACCCGTGCAAGCAGGCAGGCCGTACCAGAATCATATGCTAAGAAGAGGCATTGTATGCGCATCGC
Organism: bacterium; assembly: GCA_016781505.1. Taxonomy (GTDB): domain Bacteria; phylum Chloroflexota; class Chloroflexia; order Chloroflexales; family Kallotenuaceae; genus LB3-1. The sequence goes on along the minus strand of JADDQF010000103.1, from coordinate 16,417 downwards.
AGAACCGCGCCGCGTTATCAACCAGCGGGCTTTGGTCATCCTGGGGCTCCTTGGACTAACCGGACTCGTGATTTTTGGCCTGCTGACACCGGCTGGTGACGGTCGGCTCGGCAGTGCTGCCAGCAGCCAAAGCGCGCTCGGCACCGTGCTCACACTCGCGCTGCCGACGTTTTTGGCCGGTGTGTTTTCGTTTTTATCGCCCTGTACCCTGCCAATCTTGCCGGCGTACTTCGCTTTTACGTTCCAAGCCAAGCGCCAGCAAATTGCCCTGATGACGCTGGCATTCTTTTTTGGTTTGGCCACCACGATGACCTTGCTCGGCGCGACCTTGTCGCTGCTTGGCCGCATCGTGTACGATTGGCGTGACCAGTTAACGGTAATCGGTGGGCTGCTGATCATTGGGCTAGGCATCATGAGCGTTCTGGGCAAAGGCTTTAGCGGCGTTAAGTTCGCTCAGCGGCCCACCACCACCTTTGCCGGCACCTACATCTTCGGCATGACGTTCGCCCTCGGCTGGAGCGCATGCACCGGTCCGATCTTGGGCACCTTACTGACACTGCTGGTAGCGCAGGGCGCCTCGGTGCTTGCGGGCGCGGTCCTTGCCCTGATCTACACGTTGGGCCTCGCCCTGCCGTTGTTTCTGGTGGCAATCTTTTTCCGGCAGCTAGGCTCAGGTAGTCGCATATGGTCCTTGCTGCGCGGACGTGGCATCACCACCACCATCGGCGGGCGCACCCTGCACCTTCACACCACCAGTATGCTAAGTGGTTTGTTGCTGATCATCATCGGGTATCTGCTGGCGAGCGGGCAGCTCTACACGCTTTCGCAGTGGACCCAGGCCACACCAGCCGGGCAGTGGGCGCTCGACCTTGAAACATCGATCAGCCGCTTCTTTCGCGTTGGCCGGTAACATCGTTGCGCCAATCACTGTGCCCGCGTAGCCTAGCACCCTCACCGTGATCTAGAGTAGGGTTGCCCAGGATATATAATTCCTCGCTTGCTTGACCTCGGCACATTCCATGCTGAATGTGCTTCCCCCGGGAGGCGCGTGTTGACGGCGGTTCAATGCTTGAAGTCATAGCCAGGCAGCACTGGCTACCACAAGGAGGAGCCATCTATGAAGAAGGTTGTCAGCGTTTTGACCCTGCTTGTGCTCATGGCGCTTACGGTTCAGGCGCAGGCTCAGGAAGGATTCCTACGCACCTCGTTTGAGGTGCGGGATGCTGCCGGTCAAATGGTAGGCACGGTTACACTGGCGCAGAACGGGCCCGCAGTCAACGTCAAAGGCACGTTTAGTAACCTACCGGGTGGCGTGCATGGCATCCATTTCCATGCCGTTGGCACCTGCACGCCGGATTTCGCAGCCGCCGGCGGCCACTATAACCCCCTTGGCAAGCAGCACGGCCTTGAAAATCCTGTCGGTGCCCACGCGGGTGACCTCGCGAACCTGACGATCAATGCCGATGGTACGGGCACGTACGATTACACGACCGAATTAGTAACGCTGGGGACCGGGCAAAACTCGCTCTTTGATGCGGATGGTACCGCCCTGATCATCCACGCCAACGCCGACGATTACAAGACGGACCCAACCGGGAACAGCGGCGGACGCATCGCCTGCGCCGTTGTACCAGCCGCCCAGGCGGTCGCTGCACCACCAGCAGCTCAACCAGCACCGGCAGCCCAGCCAGCACCGGCAGCCCAGCCAGCACCGGCAGCCCAGCCAGCACCGGCACAGCCGGCACCGGCGGCATTACCAAATACAGGAACAAGGCCCGGTAATTTAATCGGGCTGCTAACGCTTGCTGTGGTTGCCCTAGCTGGAGGCGTAGTTGTACTCCGACGAAACCGTGCACATTTCTAGCAGCTACCTTCGGTTCACCTTCAACACTCGAACACACGAGCGCGTCTGGACCGTAAAGCTTTGATGCGCTTGATAACAAACCAGAGGATCAGCGAAATACGCTTCAGCTGCCAGTTGAAGCGTATTTTGAAACGCCGAGCTGCCAAAAGCTGCGTGCAATGCCCAGGAAAATGGCTGCGACAAGTGGCGATGCCCAAGCCGCGCCTGCTGGCAGCCCAAACGGATCGCTGCGTTCCAGCAGCAGCAGTACGGCGGGGTAATTAACAAATGCGAGCGGGATCACAAAAAGAAACACATTGCGGATGGACCGGTTATAAATGCTCAGCGGATAACTTGTCAGCTCTTGACCGCCAAAGGTCAGCGCGTTGATCACCTCGGGCGTTTTGATCGTCCAAAAGCAGAGCGTGGCGCCCATGACCAGCAGCGCCCCAAAGATCACTGTTCCGGAGATAATGGTCACCGGCAACAACAACAGCTTTGCAGCCGTCCACTGAATTGAAAGCTGTGCAAAAGAGTAGGCCAGGACCAATCCACCTTGCAGCGTTCGGCCTAATCTGCGAAGCTGAAGCTCGGATGCAAAGACCTGAAAAAAGCTGTCGAGCGGCCGCAGCAGCACGGTATCAAACGCACCCCGCTGCATCATGGTTTCAAAGGGCGCATCAAAACCCCGGCCAAACATCTCAGCTAAGCTGAAAGCAATTGACGAAAGGCCGTACAGCACGCCGACCTCGACCACCGACCAGCCCTGTACCGATGGAAAGCGACGAAACAGAATCACGACAACCGCGAACTCCAGCCCGGTCGTCACGGCAAAGCCCAGCAACTCCAGCACAAACGACACTTTGTACTGCATCTGTGACCGGATGCGCGCTCCAACAAGCCGCCAATACAGAGACCACATTGCTTTCTCACCACCAGCTTCACGATCACACACCGCCCGGCCTTAGCCACCCTGCACCACGACTTTGCGCAGCGCAAGCTGCAGCACGAGGAGTCCCAGCCCATTGAGTATGACCGCCCACCAAACCTGCAGTGCCAGCGTTTGCACTAGCTCAGGGCCGGCAACATGCCCCAGAAAGACTTGTGCGGGCAATCCAGTTATAGCTTGAAACGGTAATGCGCGGGCAAGAGCGGCAAGTACCGGCGGAAAAAAGCTAATGGGCAGCAGAAACCCGGAAAAAAAGCTCAGCAGGATATTGGCAATAATGACCACGCCGGTATTGTCAATCAGCCAAAACGCCGTCAAATTAACCAGCAGGGTATAGCCGAAAGATACGAGCAGCGCCAGGCTGATAGCGCAGGCAAACCCCGCAGCCTGGCCCAGCGTTGGGATGTGGGCGCTGAAATACAAGATTCCCAACACATACGTCAGCGCGCCACGAATCAGCAGGTTAAACAGCCGCTCGCCCCAAAACCGGCTCAGCCAATAGCCCCAAAAGCTCCAAGGACGCATCAGATCCGTCACAACATCGCCGGAGCGAATCGTCAGCATAATATCGAAGGCTACCCAGCCGGCGCCGATTGAAATCAAGGATTGCGTGATCCAGGTATAACTCAGCGCATCTTGCAGCGTAAAGCCCGCAACGCGGCTGTCAACGCCGCTCGACTGATACACGGCGATCAGCACCGCACAGCGCAGCGCGGCGAAAAACGCGTTGGTCAGCAGGCCTGCGATGTACGCCGTGCGGTAGGTCATAGCCCGCCGAAACGAGCGCAGCGCGATTTCATAGTAGAGCCGCATCGAGGTGTTCCCACAACTAAAAAAGCACACTCGGACATCATTGTTCGAGTGTGCGAACCAGAGCAATGTAGGCTTGCTCTAAACGCTCATAGGCGGAGGTACGCTACCTGTTGAGCCAGCCGTCGATGCCGGAGGCAATCACGTCAGCAATTTGCTGGCGGCGACCAGAAGTCGTTGTATCAAGCAAGCGCTCAGCTTCGCGCGAATTCGTCAGGAATACGCTTTCCGTCAAGGTTCCTGGCATGTTTGACTTCAACAATGCCCCTGTCGCAAATTGCCCAACTCCATTGCCGCTCACTTCGTTATCACGCACACCATCCCAATCAACATCATCCATAGCTGGATATAATGCGCTGTACATCCACTCCGAAAACTTCAGATCCTTGCTCTTCTTGCCCCAAAATGTTTTGGTGTAGTTAACCATGGGATCACTCGACCCGTTGAGATGGATCAAGACGAAGACATTGGCATTAACGGAATTTGCGTACTGAGCGCGCTCAGTATTCGAAGGATTGGTACTATCATCCATTCTGGTCAAACAGACGCGATAACCTACCTTGTTCACCAGAATATCACGTGTTCGATACGCGATGTCCAAAACGACATTTTTTTCTAACAGTTCATCACCTGATGCAAACCTGTACACAGCACCTGAGTCGTTAAAACCATGGCCCGGATCGAGCGCCACGATTTTCGTAATCGGTCCTGAGCTAGAGTCCCAACAGCCCGACGGCGCTTGCGCACGAGCAACGCTTGACGTTGCTGCGAACAACATCAGCAGCGACAACAATGCGGCAACTTTGGCTGCACTGCTAAACCGAAGCATGCTTTTCATCGTCCTGCTCCTGTGTGCGGGTTCACAGATTGGATAAAGCTAGTTTTTACGCGGCGTGGTCAATCCAGCAAGTATGCGAGACGAAAGTCTGGTGGAACTATAGGGATGGTCTGAAGTGTACCGACCAACGTCACTTATGTCAAAAACGTATTTCCGGCTTGGAACGCGGCAAGCTAAGCAAAAGAAGTATAAAAGGAGTATATGCACGATTGAAAGATGTTACCATAGATTCACTCCCTCTGTTTTGTTCGTAGGTTAAGGTATATCAACACCGCGAATGGAGGATGTATGAAGAAGTTCGGGCTTGTCGTGATGGCGCTGGTGGCGTTGTTCGCGGTCGTCGGCGTTGCTGGCGCCGCTGATCAGGGTGGTCGACCGCTGACGGCAACATTACTTGGGGCGAACGAGGTGCCAAGACCGGGTGATCCAGACGGTACGGGGACGGCAACACTTACGGTTAATCCGGGACAGGGCGAGATTTGCTACGAGCTGAGCGTCAGTGGGATTGATCCGGCTAGCGCCGCCCATATTCATGAGGCGCCGGCAGGGCAAGCAGGACCCGTAGTCGTAGGCCTTACGGCTCCGACGAGCGGCTCGTCATCGGGATGCGTGCCTATTGATCGTGCGGAAGCGATTGACATTATCCAAAACCCCGAGAACTACTACGTGAACGTCCACAATGCAGCGTTCCCTGGCGGAGCACTGCGCGGACAGCTCGAGAAGTAAAGCCAACCCAACAGCGCCAACGAAACCTCGGCCTCTTGTTAGGTGGCCGAGGTTTCGTGTTTGGTGAACACCGGTTGTTGGCGGTCTCTGGAGCGCACCCTGCCATTTGGTCGCCGCGGAAGTGGCATGGGAACGATTAGGCATTCCGCACAAGCATGCTCGGGCCGCACTTACCACTGTTTGCACAAGATTCGAGTTGACAGGTGCGCACAGCATGTGGTAGATTACCTCCAACTCAAAACAGGTACGTCATGAAGCATTTGTTCAGCAACCTAGTTAGCCTAGTCCTGCTAGTCCTCCTAATTACCGAGGACAATTTGGCGTGCGGAAGGCACTAGGCGGCGCGAGACAGTGACAGGTTGAACCCTTCCGCAAGATGCGGAAGGGTTTTTTGCTACCTGACGGACGATGTTTATTTGGCTGCAACGACGCAGCAGGCCAACAACACACTTGGAGCCGCACCTACAGCCGCACCTACCCACGCGACTGAGGGTCCACAACGACGCGGACGGCTCCCCCGCATCACACCAGCGCCATGACGGCGCGCCCGCTCAAGCATCGACGCTGTGACGTCTTTCATTTGGCTGCCTGCAAGCTGCTTGCAAGAGCTTGACGCTTGCTACTTCCATTCTGGATCGCCCTCGTGGTCATCCACCTTTGGAGCAGCTGGCTCGTTCGGAAACGCAAGCAACGGCGCTGCGCTCGGTATGAGCGAACAATGTTCAGCTCCTACCACTTAATCTGGTGGTTTGCTAACACGGGACAGCTCATATCCAAGGCTGACAGCGACAATAGGAGATTGGTATGTCAGAAACACGAAGTGGCGCTCAGATCATGTGCGAGGCGCTCATCCGCGAAGGCGTCGAGGTCATGTTTGGCTATCCGGGTGGGGCAATCATGCCCTTTTACCATGCTCTGCCGGAGTATCCTGCGTTGCACCATGTGCTCGTCCGCCATGAGCAGGCAGCCGGACATGCGGCTGAAGGCTATGCCCGCGCGTCCGGCAAGGTTGGTGTGTGTGTGGCCACAAGTGGCCCCGGCGCGACAAATCTCGTCACCGCCATTGCCGATGCGATGATGGACAGCGTGCCGATGGTTGCCATTACGGGCCAGGTTGCGGCTCAATTTATCGGCAAGGACGCGTTCCAGGAGACGGATGTTACCGGCATTACCCAGCCGATTACCAAGCATAACTATCTGGTCACCGATGTTAACGACATCGCGTATGTGATGAAAGAAGCGTTTCACATCGCGCGCAGTGGCCGGCCTGGTCCGGTGTTGGTGGACATTGCCAAGAATGCGATTGTAGCGCGCACCACGCCACAATGGCCAGATAAGGTTAATCTGCCCGGCTATAAGCCCAACTATGAGGGCAATCGTCGCCAGATCCGCGAAGCGATCAAGCTGATTAACGATGCCAAGAAGCCGCTGATCCTGGCGGGACGCGGCATTCAGCTCTCCGGTGCGTTCGCCGAGCTGCGTGAGCTGGCCGAGCGGACCGGCATTCCGGTCATCACGACCCTGCATGGCATTGGCGCGTTTCCCGAAAACCATCCACTAGCCCTCGGTATGCCGGGCATGCATGGCTGGGTGCATAACAACCGCGCTATCCAAGAGTGCGACCTGCTGCTGAACCTGGGCAGCCGCTTTGATGATCGGGTGACCGGCAAGACCTCGTCGTTCGCCCCCAACGCCAAAATTGTGCATGTCGATATCGATCCCTCGGAGATTGGCAAGAATATTCGTGTGGACGTGCCGATCGTGGGCGATGTGCAGAATGTGCTGCGGGCCATGTTGGAAGAGCTGCCGGCGCGAGATGCCACCGAGTGGGTTCGGCATATCCATGCTATCCGCGACCAGCACATTCAGAAGCAGCAGTACAACCGCCCCGATACCGACATGTTCATGCCCCACGATGTGTTCGCCGCTTTTACCCGCATCGTCAACGAGCGCGGCCCGTACCGCGTTTGCACCGACGTTGGACAGCACCAAATGTGGGCGGCGCAGCTGATCGACTGGATCCACCCGCACTCGCACATCACCAGCGGCGGCTTAGGCACAATGGGCTTTGCGCTGCCAGCGGCGATGGGCGCGCAGTTTGCGCAGCCGGGCGAGACGGTCTGGGCGATTGCCGGCGATGGCGGCATCCAGATGAACATCCAAGAGTTGGCCACGATTGTGCAGGAACAGCTGCCGATCAAGATCGCGATCATCAACAACGGGTATCTGGGCATGGTGCGCCAGTGGCAGGAGCTCTTCCACGACCGGCGCTACTCGGCCACGCCGATGTGGAGCCCCGATTTCGTCAAGGTCGCTGACGCGTATGGCATCCCGGGAATGCGAGTCACGCATCAGTCACAGGTTGAAGACGCGATCAATGCCGCGTATGAGACGCCGGGCCCGATGTTGCTGGAGTTCCAGGTGGAGCGCGAAGCCAACGTGTTCCCGATGGTCGCGCCGGGCGCCTCGATCAGCGATATGATCACCGAAACGCCAGCACTTACCACGGTCTAAGGTTCAAGGTCGAAGGTCACTACCCCGGTGCCTTCGACCTTCTCCTTTCTCCCTTTGATGAGGTTTTATGAAGCACACCCTTGTCGCTCTGATGCAAGACCATCCCGGCGTTCTCAATCGTGTATCAAGCCTGTTTCGCCGCCGCGGATTTAATATCGAAAGCCTGAGCGTCGGCCATACCGAAACGCCTGGTATTTCGCGCATGACGATCGTGATCGACAGCACCGACACCAGCGTCGAGCAGGTGAGCAAGCAGCTGTACCGGCTGATCGAAGTGCTCAAAGTGAGCGACGTGACGGCCGATCCCAATGTTTCCCGAGAGCTGGTGATGCTTAAGGTCCATGCGCCAGCCAGCCGCCGCGCCGAGATCAGCAGCCTGGCCGATGTTTTTGAAGCCAAGATCGTCGATGTGGCTCACGACTCGTTGATGCTGGAGCTTACGGCCGGACCCGACAAAGTGGACAATTTTGTGGAGCTGGTTCGCCCGTTCGGCATTCGCGAGATGGTGCGCACCGGCCGCGTAGCGATGGTGCGCGGCTCGAACACACACTCAGCAGAATCGTACGTTCGATCTGCCTAACAGGTACTCATTCGCCAAGGAAGCCATGTAGCTTGAACTGGAGATAACCATGAATACCAATAGCAAACCAACCAACGAGCAGCCTGAGCCCAAGCAGGACGACCGCAACCGCCGCGATGAAGAGCAGTTTTGGACTGAATGGTGGCGTGAGTACGCTCAGACCTGGAAATAATGCCGCCAGGGGTGGAGCGAGTGCGCCGCCCGTCACCGCAATTACCTGCGAGGGAATTTTTCATGGCAAAAATGTACTACGATAACGACGCCGACCTCAATCTGATCAAAAATACGCCGATTGCCATCATTGGCTTCGGCAGCCAGGGCCATGCTCATGCGCTCAACCTGCGCGACAGCGGCTGCGACGTGCGCGTCGGCTTGTACGAAGGCTCTAAAAGCTGGAGCAAGGCCGAAGCCGCTGGACTGCGTGTTCGTACGGTTGAGCAGGCCACGCAAGAGGCCGAGATCGTGATGATCTTAACGCCCGACATTGGCCAGGCCCAACTGTATCGCGACTCTGTAGCGACCCACCTATCCGCGGGCAAGATGCTGATGTTCGCGCATGGCTTTGCGATCCGCTATGGTCAAATCCAACCATCTCCCGAGGTCGATGTGACCATGCTCGCGCCAAAAGCGCCCGGACACCGAGTGCGTGAGGTCTTCGAGCATGGTGGTGGTACACCGGCTCTTGTCGCGGTCGAGCAAAATCCATCCGGTCAAGCCAAGGAAAAAGCTTTAGCCTATGCGAAGGGCATTGGCTGTACCCGCGCGGGTGTGATCGAAACGACGTTCACGGAAGAAACCGAGACCGATCTGTTTGGCGAGCAGGCTGTGCTTTGCGGCGGCGTGTCGGCGCTGGTCAAGGCGGGCTTTGAAACGCTGGTTGAAGCCGGCTATCAGCCCGAGGTGGCCTACTTCGAGTGCATGCACGAGCTCAAGCTGATCGTCGATCTCTTCTACCAGGGCGGTCTCAACTACATGCGCTACTCGGTGAGCGATACGGCCGAGTTCGGCGATTACCATGCTGGGCCGCGCATCGTGACCGAGCAGACCAAGCAGGCCATGCGTGAGCTGCTGACCGAGATTCAGAATGGCACCTTTGCCGAAGAATGGATCGAAGAAAATTACCAGGGTCGGCCCAACTTCAACCGGATGCGCGCCACCGATCGTGAGCATCCGATTGAACAAGTCGGCAAAGAGCTGCGCCGCATGATGCCGTTTGTGAATCCGCGTGAAGTCGAGCCGGGCAGCGGGGGAGCGTAAACGGGCGATCAGCCCTCAGCCCTCAGCTAGCAGAGCTTAAGACCGGCTGACAGCTGGGGGCTGAGCGCCGAGAGCGACTAAGGAGCGTTCCTCATGGAAGATCACGTCAAAATCTTCGATACCACGTTACGCGATGGCGAGCAGTCGCCGGGCGCGACCATGACCGCCAGCGAAAAGCTGGAGGTCGCCAAGCAGCTGGCGCGTTTGGGAGTCGACATTATCGAGGCCGGCTTTCCGGCAGCGTCAACCGGCGACTGGGAAGCAGTTCACACCATTGCCAAAACTGTGGGCACACCCGATGGGCCGGTGATCGCAGGTTTGGCGCGGGCCAACAAAAATGACATCGAACGCTGCTGGACGGCGATCAAGCCGGCGGCCAAAGCCCGCATCCACACGTTTATGTCTACTTCGGACATTCACCTGGAGCACCAATTTCGCAAAAGCCGCGGCGAAGCGCTTGAGCTGATCGGCGAAATGGTGACGTATGCGCGCAGCCTGTGCTCGGATGTCGAATTTTCGCCGATGGACGCAGGCCGTACCGACCCCGAATATCTGTTGGAAGTGCTCAAGGTCGCGGTCGAGTGCGGGGCGACCACCCTCAACATTCCGGATACGGTCGGGTACATGACACCGGAAGAGTACGGCGCGATGATCCGCAGTATCCGCGAAATCGTGCCCGGAGCCGACCAGGTCACGATTTCGACGCACTGCCACGACGACCTTGGCTTTGCCGTGGCTAACAGTTTGGCGGGCGTGCTCAGCGGCGCGCGGCAGGTCGAGTGCACGATCAACGGCATCGGCGAGCGCGCGGGCAACGCCGCGCTGGAAGAAGTGGTGATGGCACTGCATACGCGCTCGCAGTTTTACGGCATCAGCACGCGCGTCGACACCACCCAGATTGCCCGTACCAGCCGCATGGTCAGCGCGATCACCGGCATTCAGCCCCAGCCCAACAAAGCGATCATCGGCGCCAACGCGTTCTCACACGAGGCCGGCATCCACCAGGACGGCATCCTGAAAAATCCGCTGACGTATGAGATCATGCGGCCCGAAACAATCGGCAAAGACTCGTCGCTGGTGCTGGGCAAGCACTCCGGCCGCCACGCCTTCCGCAAGCACCTGGAACACTTAGGCTACACGCTTTCGGATGGCGAGATCGAGAAGGCATTTGCCCGCTTTAAAGACCTGGCCGACAAAAAGAAGCTGGTGGACGACCGCGATATTGTGGCGCTGATTGACGACCAGCTGCACCAGCCGGCGCCGATCTGGGTTTTGGATCAGGTGCAAGTATCCTGCGGCACCGCGGCGATCCCAACTGCCACGGTTCGGCTGCACGGGCCGGACGGCGTCGCACGTACCGACTCCGGGCAAGGCACCGGCCCGATCGACGCCGTCTACCGCGCTATTAACCGCGTTGTGGGCCAGCCTAACGTGTTGACGGAATTTTCGATCAAAGCGATTACCGAGGGCATCGACGCGGTGGGCGATGTGACCATTCGGATCGAGGAAGAAGGGAAGAACCATGCGAACGGCAATGCGAGCAGTGCTGGAGATGATTCTGGAACTGGCCCGAAGACGCGAACCTACACCGGCCATGGTGTGCATACCGATATCATCGTGGCGGCGGCCATCGCGTACATGGGCGCGCTGAACAAGCTGATTGCAGCACGGCAAGAGCGGATGCGGAACAAGTCGACGAGCTACACCGAGACCAACACCCCGCCCTACGCCATGGACTGGTTCGGCAACTCGACGCACGGAAGAGACGCGTAATGCCTGGCTTGGACCGAGATGCCCAGCTGCGTTGCCACCATGGCCTGCTGGGGCGTTCCTCCGGCAGAAAGGCAGCCGGGAGCGAGGGCAGACGATGACGACCATCGCGTATCTTGGGCCTGCCGGTACCTGGAGTGAGGCGGCCGCGCTGCTACGTGGCGGTGGTGGGGCGACACTGCTGCCGCTGGACAACACGCCTGCGGTTGTCAGCGCCATCGAAACCGGGCTGTCTGATGTGGGCGTGCTGCCTATCGAAAACTCGCTGGAAGGCGCGGTGGGAGCCACGCTGGATCTGCTGATCCATGAGACCGACCTCCGCATCGCGGCGGAAGTGGTGGTGCCGATCCGCCATATGCTGCTGGCTAAGCCGGAAACGCAGCTGACCGATATTCGCGTGCTCCGCTCCCATCCCCAATCGCTGGGGCAGTGCCGCCGCTTTATCGAGCGCGTCTTTCCGAAGGTGACGACGGCGGCGGCCCTGAGCAATACAGCCGCGGTGGAAGAAATGCTGGCGGAGCCTAACAGTGCCGCGATCAGCACGCCGCGGGCGGCGGAGCTGTATCCTGTCCGTGTTTTGGCGCGCGATATTCAGGACAAGCAGACCAATGAAACGCGCTTCGTCGTGCTCGCGCCTATGGACGTACCGCCCAGCGGCGATGATAAAACGTCGATTGCGTTTTCGATTCCGCAAAACCGGCCGGGCTCGTTGGTCGGAGTACTTAACGAGTTCGCAGCCAATGGGATCAACCTGGCCAAGCTCGAGTCGCGTCCAGCGCGTGAACGCCTAGGCCAGTACATTTTTCTGTGTGACCTGGAAGGCCATCGCGATGAGCCACGGGTGGCAGCCGCCCTATGCCGGGTTGAGGCCCAGGCGGACTGGTTCAAGCTCTTTGGCTCGTATCCGGCGTGGCGCGGATAGCCAGCAGCGATACATAATCAGCGGTCAGCGACGACCAACTCTCTGCTTTGTTTGCAACGGTCAAACCTGATAGCTGACAGCGCGCAGCTGAAAGCTTCCGTGGAGTGCGTATGACCATCCAACTGTATGACACAACGCTACGCGACGGCACACAACGCGAAGGTATGTCGCTTTCGGTGGAAGATAAGCTCAAGATTGCCCGCGAGCTGGACGCGTTTGGCGTGCCGTTTATCGAGGGCGGCTGGCCGGGCTCGAATCCAAAAGACGTCGAGTTTTTTCGCCGGGCGCGCACCGAGCAGTGGCAGCAAACCACCATCTGTGCCTTTGGCTCGACGCGCCGTGCTCACGCTGCGGTAGCGGCCGATCCCAACATCCTGGCGCTGCTCGATGCCGAGACCGCCGTTTGCACCATCGTGGGCAAGTCTTGGACGCTGCATGTGACGCATGTTCTGGAAACGACGCTCGACGAAAATCTCAACATGGTCGCCGACAGCGTTGCGTATCTGCGTGCGCAAGGCCGACGCGTCTTTTACGACGCCGAGCATTTCTTCGACGGCTACCGAGCCGACCCCGACTATGCGCTGGCGACGATCAAGGCAGCCGCCGAGGCCGGCGCCGAGTGCGTGATCCTGTGCGACACCAATGGCGGCTCGTTGCCCGGTTGGATTACCGAAGTGGTATCGGCGGTAACACCCCAGCTCCTGTGCCGTGTGGGCATCCATACCCACAACGACGGAGAATTGGCCGTGGCAAATTCGCTGGCCGCGCTGCAAGCGGGCGCTTCCCATGTGCAAGGCACGATCAACGGCTATGGCGAGCGCTGCGGTAATGCCAATCTGATTCCGATCATCGCAAACTTACAGCTGAAGCTGGGGCAGCGAGTGGTATCAGACACGCAGCTGGCGCGACTCATGGAGCTGTCGCGCTTCGTGGCCGCAGTTGCAAATCTCAATCCGGACGAGCACGCCGCGTACGTTGGCCGCAGCGCCTTTGCGCACAAGGGCGGGATTCATGTCGCAGCCGTGGCCAAGGTGGAGGAGAGCTACCAGCATATCGATCCGCAGCTGGTCGGCAACCAACGGCGGGTCGTGGTTTCGGAGCTGTCCGGCCGCGGCAACGTCCGTATGCGCGCCGACGAGCTAGGCGTTACCGTGAACGGCAATGAAAAGGCTGTGCTCGAGCAGATCAAGCACATGGAAAGCCGCGGCTTTCAATACGAGGCCGCCGAAGGCTCATTTGAGCTGCTGGTCCGCCGCGCCGATCCCGGATACCAGCCGCCGTTTGAGATGTTGGATGCGATGGTCGTGGTGGAGCAGCGCAACGGCCTACCCATGCTTTCGGAAGCAACCGTCAAGCTGCGGGTTGGCGACGAGATCGTGCACACGGCCGCTGACGGCAGCGGTCCGGTGAACGCGCTCGACACTGCGATGCGCAAAGCACTGGTGCCCTTCTATCCCCAGCTGGCTGCGGTCCACCTCGCCGACTACAAAGTGCGGATCATCGACGAGCAATCGGCCACAGCTGCCACCACGCGAGTGCTGATCGAGGCGGCCAGGGGCGACGAGCGCTGGGCTACCGTCGGCTGCTCGGTCAATATTATCGAAGCGAGCTGGCAGGCGCTGGTCGATTCGTTTGAGCTCCCGCTGCTGCGCGAGCAGGCCGCCCAACACGCCGAATCAGCCTCAGCCCTGGTCGATGCCACGGCGTCTTAATGGTACGATGATGGCCTGTTAGCGCCTAGCAGGAGATTTTTGACATGCCGATGACCACCACCAAATACATCTGGTTCAACGGTGAGCTTGTTGAATGGGAGCGTGCGACCGTGCATGTGATGGCGCACGCGCTGCACTACGGCTCCAGTATCTTCGAGGGCATTCGCGCCTATGCAACGCCGCAGGGTCCCGCGATCTTTCGCCTGGCGCCGCACATCGAGCGTATGTCGGACTCGGCGCGCATTTATCGCATGGAGCTGCCCTATACCAACGAGCAGATCGCGGCGGCGTGTCACGAGGTGGTGCGCGCCAATGGCCTCGACAGCGCCTATATCCGGCCGATTGCCTACCGCGGCTTTGGCGAAATCAGCCCCGCCGCCAAACAAACGCCGGTTGAAGTCGCGGTGGCCGCGATCCCGTGGGGCAAGTTCTTGGGCGACGACGTGCTGGAGCGGGGTGTCGATGTCTGCGTTTCGAGCTGGACACGGCCGGCGCCCAATACCCTGCCGACGATGGCCAAAGCCGGCGGCAACTACCTCTCCTCCCAGCTGATCGTGATGGAGGCGCAGCTCAACGGGTACGTTGAAGGCATTGCGCTGGACAGCAGCGGCAACTTAAGCGAAGGCTCGGGCGAAAACCTGTTTTTGATCCGCAACGGCGTGATCATGACGCCGCCGCTCACCGCTTCGGTATTGCCGGGCATTACCCGCGACACCGTGATTACCATTGCGCGGGATCTAGGTCTTGAGGTCCGTGAGCAGACCATTCCACGCGAGGCGCTGTACGTGGCCGACGAGCTGTTTTTCACCGGCACCGCGGCCGAAGTCTCGCCAATCAGGTCGGTTGACGGCATCGTGGTGAAATCGGGCGGACGCGGGCCGATCACAGCCCAAATTGCCGAACGTTTCTTTGGCCTGTTTAACGGCGAAACGCCCGACACATATGGCTGGCTTGACCACGTAAATTCACATGCTTAAGCCCCAACAGGAAGTCTCTATTTACTCGGTTTTGAAGGATTTGGATATGACTCAGCCACAAACGCTTTTTGAAAAAGTCTGGAATAGACACCTGGTGCGGCCGCAGACAGCGGACACGCCGGCAGTGCTGTATATCGATCTGCATCTGGTTCACGAGGTTACGTCGCCCCAGGCCTTTACCGAGCTGCGCCAACGCGGCTTGCGTGTCCGTCGGCCCGACCAAACGATCGCGACG
Source organism: bacterium (assembly GCA_016781505.1). Lineage (GTDB taxonomy): Bacteria > Chloroflexota > Chloroflexia > Chloroflexales > Kallotenuaceae > LB3-1. The sequence continues at coordinate 1,284 of JADDQF010000103.1, read as the reverse complement.
ATGGATCATTCAACGCCGACTACGCCGCGCGGACTCGATGGCCTTATTCCCGTAACCGATGCCCAGGCAGCCGCTCAAATCAGCCAACTTGAGCGCAACTGCGACGAGTTCGGTATTCCGTTGTACCGTTTGGGCAGCGAGAACCAGGGCATCGTGCATATCGTGGGGCCGGAGCAGGGCTTGACCCAGCCCGGCATGACGATTGTGTGTGGCGATTCGCACACCAGCACCCACGGCGCCTTCGGTGCGCTAGCCTTTGGCATCGGCACCAGCGAAGTGGCACATGTGCTGGCGACACAATGCTTGCTGCAATCCAAGCCGAAGACCATGGCGGTCCGGATCGACGGACGGCTTCACCCCGGCGTCACGGCCAAAGACATTATCCTGGCGATCATCGCCAAGATTGGCGTCGGCGGCGGCACCGGCTACGTGTTTGAGTACATGGGCGAGGCGATCCGGGCGCTGTCGATGGAAGAGCGGATGACGATCTGCAACATGAGCATCGAGGGCGGTGCGCGAGCCGGCATGATCGCACCTGACGACACAACCTTTGAATATGTGGCCGGGCGTCCGCGGGCGCCCAAAGGCGCGGCCTGGGAACGGGCGGTGGAGCAATGGCGCCGACTGCCAACGGATGAGGGCGCGACCTTTGACGCGGAAATCCGGCTTGACGCCTCGGCCCTGACCCCGATGATTACCTACGGCACCAATCCGGGTATGGGTATGCCGATCACCTCGGCTATTCCCAACCCCGGCGACTTTTCCGACCCGAGCCAGCGGGCGGCGCTCGACAAGGCGCTCAACTACATGGGCTTGCAGCCGGGTCAGCCGCTGCTGGGGCGTCCGGTCGATGTGGTATTTTTGGGCAGCTGCACCAACTCGCGCATCAGCGATCTTCGCGTAGCGGCAAACCTGATGGAGGGTCGCAAAGTTGCGCCGAACGTGCGGATGATGGTCGTGCCCGGCTCGCAGCAGGTCAAGCGGCAGGCCGAGGCCGAAGGGTTGGACCAAATCTTCCGCGCAGCAGGCGCTGAGTGGCGCGAAGCCGGCTGCTCCATGTGTATCGCGATGAACGGCGACCAGCTTCAGCCGGGCCAGTACGCGGTGTCGACCAGCAACCGCAATTTCGAGGGCCGGCAAGGCAAGGGCGGCCGCACGTTTTTGGCCAGCCCGCTGACCGCCGCGGCGACGGCCATCAACGGCGTTATCTCGGACGCTCGCGAGCTGGCCAGCTGATAGTGAACGGCAGCACTCCAGGATGCGAATTCGTGGAGTGCTCGCGTT
>JADDQF010000048.1:9215-49040 GCA_016781505.1 bacterium | reverse complement strand
GCTTGGTCAAACCGTACAGGTCGCTCGCGTCCGGGGTGATCTCTTCGTCCGGGAAGTAGCGCTGTTCCAGGTCGGCATACACGGACATGCTGCTGGTGTACACCGCGTGGGTAATCCCGCGTTGGTGTGCGGCGTAGAGCGCCAGGTACACGCCTTTGACGTTGACATCGAAGTTGGTGGTGAGGCCGGCGCTCGTGCTGAAATCCTTCGCCCCCATCGCCATGTACAACACCGCTTCCATGCCTTCAGCCGCACGCAATAACGCGTCTACATCATCAACACTTCCGCCGATGTGCTCCCAGTCGGGATCGGCGGGCGGTTGCACATCGAAGATGCGCAACCTATGGCGCTGTGCCAGTGTCGGCAGCACGAGCTTGCCAACGTATCCGGAACCGCCAATCACTAAAACACGCACCGTATCACTCCTTCATTTGATCAGGTTGGCTGACGAACATGGGCCTACCTTGCTGCATCGCGCGACCTGCCGCACCGCTTTCGATCAGATGAGTGATCGCCAGGGAGATACCTCCCGATCATATCCGTCCACGACGCCTGCGGTTTGCGTCATCGTCGTCACGCTGCGCAGCGCGCAGTTCTGCCATAGCTTACCGTTGATCGCGAACCGGGCCGCACAGTGCGCGATCGTACAGGTCGGCCCATTCCGGCGATCCGTCGTCGGGATGGACTTCCATGGTCACACCGCGCTCTTGCACCGGCTGGTTACCCGCCAGAAAATCCGTCCAGCATTGCGGCCGCATCTCAGCGTAGTGCATGACCCGTCCGCCCTGCCAGACGACGGACAGCAGCAGCCGCGGCTTGGGATGCGCATAGGGCGGCTCCATTCGAAAACGCATCAGCGCCTGCTCGTCAATGTCGACTCCCAGCCCCGGCTTGTCAGGAACGTTGACGAAGCCACCCTTAATCGTCAATGGTTCACCCAATAGATCGTCTGCGTAGTTGTTCAAGCAGTTGACACTCGGCCACTGGGCGAAGGGTAAGACTGCTCCCAGATGGGCCGACAGTGCCGTGGTGAGCCCGGTGCCGACGAGTTGCAGCCAGAACGGTTTGTCGAAGGCGGCACTGAGAGCTCCCTGCCGTAATACGCTCGCCACACCACCGCTGACCACGAAGCCGTCACAGACCTGATCACGGACGGTGCTCGGGAACGGCGGCTCGCCGAAATGGAGCGCAAGCGGACGCGTCGTTTTGCCCCGCAGCAGCCGTTGCCCCTCCACATCGTGCTGCATGATCGGCGACTCATAGATGGCGATGCGCCGCTCCTGATCAAGCTCCGCCAGCACAGGCGCGGCGTTGCCGAGGTTCAGCAGCATCGTGTTCCAGTCCAGATCGAGGCGGAACTGCGGCGGCGTGACAGCGCTAATGGCCTCAACTTGAGCGTACACGTCCCACCAGGGCCGCGCCTTGATCTTGTACGAGGTGTAGCCGTGGGCCACGGCTGCCTGGGCCTCTGCCGCGTACGCTTCGGGCGGCATGTCGATGTTCCACCAGGAGATTGGACACCACTGGCGCACGCGGGGAAGGTTGAAGAGCCGGTATACTGGGACATCCAGCGCCTTTCCAACCAGGTCGTAGAGCGCCATCTGTAGCCCGGCGCCCAGGGTATCGTCGCCCAGAAATGCCGCGGGATTACCGCCACGCACCCGTTCGATCGCAATGTCCGGCACGCAGCCCCAGGTGTAGTGCAGGAGCGTTTCGCCGTAACCAACCAACTCTGGCACGTCCGTTGTCACCCGGATCACCTCGGAGATACCCCATTGCCACACTTCGCGGGCATTCCACTCTCGGCAGCGCGCAGTGAAAGGAACATCCACCACGATCCGTTCAACGTCACGAATCCGCAGGGTGGTTGGCAGCGAGATGCTCATCGTCGTCTCCTACGTGCCCACATAGGCGATCACGTCGATCTCAACCATGATCCCGAGCAGTTGACTGCCGACCGTTGTTCGCACTGGCTTTGGGTCGGGGAAATAGGCGGCATACACGGCGTTATAACGCTGGAACAGGCTGAGATCGCTTAGATGGACGGTTGCCTTGACCACGTCTGCCATCGACGCGCCGGCCGCTTCAAGGATCATTTTAATGTTTTCAAGTGTTTGGGCGGTCTGCTCCTCGATCGTTTCACCGACGAGCTGGCGGGTTGTTGGATGATGCGGGCCTTGGCCCGCGACGAAGATGAACTCGCCGACGCGCAGGGCAGGCGAGTACGCACCTCCAGGCTGCGGACCGTGTTCGGGCTGGATTAATTGTTTTGGCATGATCTCCTCCTTGACTGGCGTTGTGTCCCGTAGTAAAGATGGGAACTGCAGGCGAACTCCACGCTCCATAGGTGCCGGCCACATCCTCGGCCTGGCGTTGTCCCGTGCCTGGCCCCCTTGACGATCGCTCAAAGCGTCCGCGCGAACCCTGTTCGCGCCACGGCGTGCTGGAAAAGCTCGGTGTCAAGCTCAATCCCGAAGCCCGGCAGCTCCGGAATCACGACGCGTCCCGCCACCACCTGATACCGCGAAGTATCAAGCCCCGGCACGCTGGCGTCATCCCACTCGACGAAGCTTAACCCCCGAATAGCACCGGCGAGATGGCCCGCCGCGTAGTTGCCATAGTGCCCGCCGTAATGGTGCGGGGCCGAGCGCACGTTCCAGCCATCCAGCTGCCGGCCAAGCGTGAGCCAGTTCGTGAAGCCGTGGCTGAAGATATCGTACTGAACGACAGCGACCAGGCCCGCCCGCGCCCAGTCGAGCAAGCGCGGATCAGCTTGCCCCTCGCCATCGGCAATCAGGATCGGGAGCTCACGCGCAGTGAGCCAGGCCCGCAGATCACGATACAGTTCGTCGTCTTCGTGAAACGCTTCTTCCAGCCAGAAGATCCCGCAGTCGGCCGTAGCCTCGAGCACATGCTTGGCCAGATTCAGCGTGTACCCATTGTTCGCGTCGAGCATCAGCTGCACATCCGCTCCCACGGCCGCACGGACCGCCTGCACGATGGCAATATCGCGCCGAGTGCCGGCTTCGACCGGCATGTGTCGGGCACCCCGCCCGACTTTGAGCTTGAACGCCCGGTGCCCCTGCGCAAAGCCGGCGCGGGCCTCGCTCGCCATCAGCTCCCCGGCAGCACCATCATCCGCAAGATGCAGGTCGTCGAAGTAGAGCGAGGTATCGTAACACGGCGCGCTGAAGGGCAAGGTGGTGGTCGTGCCGCACATATCCGCGGCGAGCGCATAGACGGGTCGGCCCTGCTGCTTCCCTGCGAGATCCCAGAGCGGGAAATCGAAGGCGCGCCAGCCGGATACCACGCCCCGTGTGGGGTCGAAGAGGGCATCAAAGCGCATCCCCAGGAGGGACACCGCCTGCTCCGGGGTAGTGCGGCACCAACCGAAGCCGGCTATACCCTCCTCGGTCACGATCTGGAGGATGGGAACGCTGATGCGCGTCCCATGCCGGCCAAGCCGGGCATTGCAGCCGGCCGCACGCGGCCGCGTTCCTTCCAGGATGCCCCAGGCTACGGCGACGATCCGAGCGTGCTCCATGCATGCACCTCACCATGTTCACGTTCTGATGCGGGTTACGGGTGGGCAGATACGCCCACCCATAGTATCATCGCATACCGGGACAACCTGAGCAGCTCGGTCATCGTCATCCACCCCTCGCCACACGATGCGCTGCAGGGCGGGCATGCCTGCCCTCCAACACCAGCAACACTTGACAAAGTACACTGCACGGCGAAAAGGTAAAAGCTGTTTTCGCGACGTGTCATCTCGGCGACGCAAAGATGACATCCTCCTCTGTCAGTATTGCTGAGACTACGACTTCCTACCCTTCGCAAGTTTAGACTATAGATTAATTGAATGGTTCTACTCCTGTGCAGGCGGCTCATACTAGCGTGCCCTAGCCGCAGTTCCCCGCATCAAGCTCCGGTGCGCAAGACGGGCAGTCGCATGAAATATATTTGGCCGGGGTACCTATCACCCTAGCGTCTACAAATGTTGCCGTGCTCAGACTCGTGGTATCCTGCTCACGGTAGTCGGTGCTAAAGTTGAAGGTGTACCCGGTCGGTGGGGTTCACGGTGGATGATCAAGGAGCGTTTCATGTATAAAGCCCTAAGTCCGCATGCCATCCAGGTGCGTCCGGCCAATCTGCAGGAGGCGCTAGCCTACGCTCGGATGGGTGGCTTCGCAGGGCTGGAGTTCAATCCGGGCGAGGTGGCGGATTTGGTTGAGGCGCATGGTGCCGAGCATGTGCGGCAGCTCTTCGCCGCGGCTGGACAGCACGTCGCAGGTTGGGGGATTAACTTCGACTGGCGCGGATCGGAAGCGGCATGGCAGCAGGGGCTTCAACAGCTGCCGCGCATCGCGCAGGCGGCGGCCGCGATTGGCGGCACACGCGCGTTTACCTGGATCTTGCCGAGCTCCGACGAACGACCCTACGCCGAGAACTGGCGCTTTCATGTCCAGCGGCTAGCGCCGATCGCGCGTGTGCTGGACGCGCAGGGCTGCACATTCGGTCTTGAGTTCGTCGGCCCCAAAACCATGCGCGCTGCCGCCCGTTATCCATTTATCTATCGCATGGAAGAGATGCTGGAGCTAGGCGCGGAGCTCAGCCCACGGGTCGGCCTGCTGCTCGATTGCTGGCATTGGTACACCTCCGGCGGAACGGTTGCAGCGATTCGCGCCCTTAAGCCCGAACAGGTAGTGTATGTCCACGTCAACGACGCGCCCCAGGGTATTGCGGTCGATGTGCAGGTCGATTCGGTGCGTGCCCTGCCCGGCGAGACCGGCGTTATCGACATCCGCAGCTTCCTGCAGGCGCTCGCGGCGATTGGCTACGATGGACCGGTGGTGCCCGAGCCGTTCAAAAAAGCGCTGGCTGATTTGCCATCCGACGAAGCACGGCTCCACGTTGTTGGGGCCGCATTGGATGCGGTTTGGGAGGCCGCGCAGCTGCGCTAAGCGCCGGTTCGCAGCAGCTGCGCGTAGCACGTTGGTCGCTGTCGGTATAAAGCATGCTTGCCCGACACACGCTCGGCACGTCGGGTTGTGTCGCGGTGCCGCGCCTTGCAAAACAATCAAGTACGTACCGCTCAATCAACATGCCAAGCTGTGAAGCTCCACGCCGCATGCCATAGCCACCAACGCTTAACGGTACGCTTGCAACAGTGCTCCCACTGCAGGTAGGACCATCAGCCGCGTGTACACGTTGTTTATTCGCTGTACAATATCAGCAGTACCTAGTGCTATGGCCCTGTTCGGCGTTCCTGGAAAATCCCCAACATTGCTGGGTTCTGTATGCCTGACACCATCGATGTGCTGGAACAGCTGCGTAACGAGGTTACCCGCCTCCGCCATCGTGTGACGGAGCTCGAAGCACAGGCTATTCCACCTGAGCCAACCGCCGGTTTCTTCCCGCCTTTGGCGGAGCCTTTTGCAGCGCTTTTTCGCGCCAGCCCGGTTGCCGTGGTGATCACCGCCGTGGCGGATGAACGGTATCTGGATGTTAATGATCATTTTGCCCGGATCACCGGCTATGCGCGGGAGGAAGTGATTGGCCGTACGTCGCGTGAGCTCGGCATCTGGGCCGATCTGGCCGATCGTGAGCGCGTTACACGGAGCCTGTGGACGCAATCTGTGGTCCGCGACATCGAGCTGACCTTTCGCACCAAGCACCGCGAACTGCGTACGGTTGTTGCTTCGCTGGCACTGATTGACTATGCGGGCATGCCCTGCGTGCTGACGATGTGCCATGACATTACCGAGCGGCAGCTGGCGGCGCTTGAACGTGAACGGTTGCTGCAGGAGGCGCAAGCCGCTATTCATGTTCGGGACGAGTTTGTGTCGGTGGCGGCTCACGAGCTAAAAACGCCGATCACCGCACTCCAGTTGCAGGTCGAGAGTATGCAACGGCTTGCCGGCAAGGGGGATGCGTCGGCGGCCACGATCGAGCGGATCGGCAGTCGACTTACAGCCGCTAATCACCAGATTGACCGCTTAACCCAGCTGATCAACGAGTTGCTGGATGTCACTCGCATTCGGGAAGGGCAACTCGCTATGCGCTGGGAGGTGGTAGACCTTGCGCAGCTGGTCGCAACGGTGGCTGCGCGGTTTGAAGAACAGTTTGCGCAGGCTCATAGCGCTCTGACCTTGGAGCTGGCACCCGGCTCGCTGATCAACGGCGATTCGTCCAGCCTGGACCACATCGTCACAAACCTGCTTTCCAACGCCCTTAAGTATGGCCGGGGTCAGCCGATTGAAGTCAAGGTGAGCGGCGATGAGGCATCAGTTTCGCTGGTTGTGCGCGATTACGGCATCGGTATCGCGGCAGCCGATCAGCACCGGATCTTTGAGCGCTTTGAACGGGCGGTCTCGCCGGATCATTATGGTGGCCTTGGGCTGGGCCTGTACGTGGTGAGCCAACTGGTGACTGCACTGCATGGGTTGATTGTGGTCGAAAGCGAGCCTGGAAGCGGGGCTACATTCAAAGTAACCTTTCCACGCCTCGCAAGGTCTGGTCTTAGCTGAGCAGCCACGCGGGCCAGCGTTGCACTGTGCCCCGTGTTCCTGGCAGGACCAACCACACCTGAGGGATGTATGACTGCAGCTCTGCGACCCCTGGTAGAAGGCGCGTTCGCCGCGTTTGAAGCCAAGGATCTGCCGACCGCGCTCGGGTACTTTGCCGATGATGCGGTGATGATCGATCCGCATTATCCGATTCCAACCATGCGCGGCCAGCGCGCGATCAATGACGGTTTACAATAGGCCTTTGGCGCATTAGACCGCCTAAGCTTCACGATCGTTCATTTTTTGGCTGCCGAAGATGGCCAAACTGCCGCGGTTGAAACAGCCACCGCGCATGTGCTGCCGGGAGGTAAGACGATTCGCTTTACCCAAACCTTTGTGATCGAAACGCGCGCTGGCCAGGTGGTGCGTTTGCAAGCGTACACCCCGTACGGTCCGCATGGGCTAGCGGCAATCGTGCTGGGGCTGATGCGGCTCGGCAACGAGATACGAAGCCGCACGGGGCGCTCCTCGAAATCCGCCACGTCGTAACGGCTGCTCGCATTGGCCGTCGCACAGACCAGCGCACCCTGCTTGACGCTGGAGCTCTGCGGCAGATCACACACCAGTAGTTGCCCGCTCATTCAGTCACCTGCCACCTCGCTCGCCGCCTCACATCCCTTCATCCGACCCCTGCTCCGGCTCGTTGGTCGCCAGTCGCCAAGCGTGCTAGGGTGCATCCGTTGCGGCCGGTTGCGCCATCTGCTGCGGTGTTTGGCACGCTAACCACGGTCGACGTAGCTTAAACTGGCATACTACCTTATAATACGCCGCCGACAAGCTTGGGACGGTATTCGACGTGCGTGTAACGACACCTACTGCATTTACCGTAGGCATCGGCGTTGAACGAAGTCAACTACAACCGCCTTCACAATGTTGGAGGGTTAAGGGGGATGCATGAAGCAAGTGTGCGGTCGTCTGCTCTTGGTAGTGTTCAGAAGTGTCATCATGATCGGACTTCTCGGCGTGCTGCCGCCAGCAGTGGTCGCCGCCCGGCCACTCCTGCAACAGGAAATCGGGCAAGTCTCGATTGAGTGCCAATATTTTAGCCCCACGGATCGGCAATTTACGGTTAACCTGGAAACGCGGTCAGCTGGTGCGCCGTCCGGTACCGCTACGCTACGCTTGGCTGCGGGTGGAGAACAAAGCCAACCCTTTACCGGAACGAATTTCGCAGTGCGCGGCCCGTATTTGTCGGTGCAGGTCAGCGTGACCTGGCCGGATGGCGCTATCGGCTATGCTGAGGCGACCTGTGGCCAAGAAAATCCACCGCCAACGGCGACCGCGACGCCACGTCCGACCAGAACCCCTGGCCCGACCAGAACCCCTGGCCCGACCAAAACCCCTGGCCCGACCAAAACCCCCGCTCCAACCAGAACGCCTACCGCAACTCCCACTCCTGCCGTTAATGGCAGCATCAAGGTTACCTGTGATTATTTCGGAGTGCAGGATCGACGATTTACGGTGCAGCTGCAAGAGCGCGCCGGTGGGCCACCAAGCGGCCAGGTAACCCTTGATCTGATTGGAGGTGGTACTCAACCGGAAACATTTAACGAGAATAATTTGACGTATCGCGGCCCGTATGAGCGGCTCCAAATCTCGGCGAGTTGGCCGGATGGTGCCACCGGCTTTGCGAGTGCAACCTGTGGTCTGGCTGCTCCAACACCGACCAGCACGGCTGCGCCGATAGCGCCGACCAATACCCCGACAACGCCTCCGAGTGTGCCGACCAATACCCCTCCAGCGCCGACCGATACGCCACCCGCGCCAACTGAGTCGCCGACCGATACGCCACCCGCGCCAACTGATGTGCCGACCGCGTCAACCGAAGCGCTACCGACGCCAACCAATACGCCCGTGCAGCCGACAAGTGCGGCCACAATTCAACCAATTGTGCCGGCGAGTGGCCCAACACCAACATCCGAAGTAAGCGTGCAGCCAGTTCCGGCAAACACACCTACGCCAGAGGCAGGCCGGCAGGCGGTTGCGGGCGCGACTGAGGAAGAAGAAGCGCAACCCCAGGCACTGCCCAATACCGGTGAAAATGATGCGGCGTCCAGGTATCAATATGGAGCTTGGGCAATTTTCCTCGTCGCCTTAGGTCTTGCAATCCGGTCACGGCGCTCATACCGACGATAGGCGGCTCAAACAGCTCGTCCCCGCGACGTGGTAATTGTGCAGTTCCTTGGCTGTGTTCCACTACCGGCCAAGGAACACACAATCTTGCCGTATGGCCGTGGCGCGTGCTATAGGCCCTCCCTGGCAAACTGGGACACACCTCGGCATAAGTGGTGGCGCTGAAGCGCACCCCTGGCCGAGGTGTGTTCGTGTGCGTATGCCATCGCCTTGATCTGTTCTGCCGTTTCGCGCGCGAATGGGGTTGCCAGCTTTATGCGCCGCGCCTATCCCTTGCTGGCTGTCCCTGGTCGTTGTTAATGTTGGTGCTTTCCGCCATCGTTTTCGTCTTCTCAACCCCATCCACTCCAGATAGCTCCCGCTTCTCCGGGTTCAACCCGTAAAGTCAATACCAGTGCAGCGAGACCAAGAGGCGGTGCCGCTCCTCAATTTTGATAAATACTATCCTTTGCAGTAACTACATTAATATCTTATCGAAATGACCTCGTAACTTTTCACCTGCCACTGCGTTTTGTTAGATAGAAGTTCCAAACCAGGCAGACATCGTCGTCGTGCAGCCTTTGGTGTCGAAGACTTTCATCGGATGCGAGCGGTAATAAGTTAATATCACGGAGGAAGCGTTGACCCACGTCCCATGACTGGTCATGAGGGGACTTGGCGAGCTAGTCATGAAACCGGCCTCCATGCAACACTGTGTGGCCGTTTTTTGTTTATTGACTAGTCGTGTTGTCCAAACACCCCCTAAGGAGACCGAGAACATGGGCAAGAGCAGGCAATCATTTTTGTTCCGCGTCATCGCTGCAGTTGCCACAATGGCAATCTTGTTCAGCGCCACAGTGCCTGGGCGAGTCATGGCCAGCCCTGCTGCATCAACTCCAACCGGGAGGCAGGTGGCGCCGCAAACGCTTGAGCCAAGCCCATCGCCTAGCCCAAGTCCCGAGGTTAGCCCTTCGCCCAGTCCGGAAGCAGTTGCTGAAGCTAGCCCAAGCCCATCGCCGAGCCCTGAGGCTAGCCCAAGCCCATCGCCCAGCGCCAGCCCATCGCCGAGCCCTGAGGCAAGTGCATCGCCGAGCCCTGAGGCAAGTGCATCGCCGAGCCCTGAGGCAAGTGCATCGCCGAGCCCAAGTGTATCGCCGAGCCCAAGTCCGTCGGCCAGCCCGAGCCCAAGTGCATCGCCGAGTCCATCGGCTAGCCCGGCGCCTGCCCCAGTCAACGGATGTGATACCAAAGCTCACCTGCGAACCAAGAAGCAGGGTGACGGGTGGCTGTTCCAGAACACGTCCAAGGATGACAGCTGTGTGCTTGCCGTGACGGATGCGGCATATCGAACATGCAAGGAACGCGGAACGCCGGGATATGTATCGTGCCAGAAGTTTCTTGGCAGTGATACGCATCAGCTCGCAAAAGGGGAAACAATTTTTCTCAACGCGTTTGAGCAATGTACACAACACGACTTCCTGAAGGGAGGGGAGGAAAACATTCTTACCCCGCCGAACTATGGCGGTCAGTGGTTCTTTGTTGGCTCAACGTATCATTTCGATGTGACCTGTACCGCTCAGTCCAGCCCATCGCCTGAGGCCAGCCCATCGCCTGAGGCCAGCCCGTCGCCGAGCCCGTCGCCTGAGGCCAGCCCGTCGCCGAGCCCGAGCCCGTCGCCGAGCCCGAGCCCATCGCCGAGCCCGAGCCCGTCGCCTGAGGCCAGCCCGTCGCCGAGCCCGAGCCCATCGCCTGAAAGCAACTTGGCGCCGAGCCCGTCGCCGAGCCCATCGCCTGAGGCCAGCCCATCGCCGAGCCCGTCGCCGAGCCCATCGCCGAGCCCGAGCCCATCGCCTGAAAGCAACCTGGCGCCTATCGTGCTGAACACGCCAGCTGGTGGCACGCCTCAGGTAGCGCCACAACCGGTGGTCTTGCCGGCAGCGGTTGTCGAGGCTCAGCCTGTGGCAGCAGCGCCCGTTGTGGCAGCGCCCGCGCCTGTTCGTAACCAAGTTGTTGCAGGTGTGACCGATGAAGAGCCCGTTGAGGCAGTCGCCAACACAGCCGCCCGGCCACGAGCCCTTTTGGACGCAACTGGGATGGCTGGCGCCGAAACATGGCTGCTATTAACGCTCGGGTTCTTGCTCGTTGCCTTAGGTGCTGTTGTGCGGGTCTTGCAACTCCGCCGTCCTTAAGCTGATCGCAACTATCCGAACGGAGGCCCGAGCACAGTCTCGGGCCTCCATTTTGTTTTAAATGATCGTTGATCAGCTTAGGGACGGTTGCCGCCCCCAGCATGACCATATCTTGTATCCAACAGTAATACTCTGGCAAGCACCATTGCAGATCGCCGCCCAAAGAAGCTCGGTAATCAACGGGGAGTGTGACGCCGCTGCCGCTCAGCTTTGCTGGTGCGCGATGTTTGCGTCAGTAATCTAAACCTGAATTTGCTCAGGAGCCATGAGCCGAGTAGAATTGCCGCCAGACAGTGAAGCGTTTATACGGTCGCAGGAGGTTGCAATGGCATATGATGTAACGTTGATTCGTGGCGATGGCACCGGGCCGGAGCTCGTGGAAGCAACGCGTCGTGTTCTGGAAGCTACAGGTGTTGCATTCAACTGGGACGTTGTTGAGGCGGGTGTTGATATTATGGAGACAGCCGGCACGCCGTTGCCGCCCAATGTGCTCGAAAGCATCCGCAAAAACAAGGTTGCGCTCAAAGGGCCAATCACAACGCCAATCGGCACTGGTTTTCGTTCGGTCAACGTCGCGCTCCGCAAAGAGCTTGACCTGTATGCGTGTATCCGGCCATGCAAGCTGTATCGCGGGGTCCGCTCGCGCTTCGACACGGTCGATGTGGTGATCGTCCGTGAAAACACCGAGGATTTGTACGCGGGGGTTGAGTTTCCCGTCGACAGCGCCGAGGCCAGGCAAATTATCAACATGGCGCCAGGCAAAATTCGGGAAGACGCCGCGATCTCGATCAAGCCGATCTCGCGCACAGGCAGCCGGCGCATCGTCAAGGCTGCGTTTGATTATGCGCTGGAGAACAACCGCCGCAAAGTGACGGCGGTTGCCAAAGCCAATATCATGAAATACACGGATGGTCTCTTTTACGAGGTCGCTCGTGAGGTTGCAAGCGAGTACGCCGGTCGTGTTGAGTACGATGAATGGCTCGTCGACGCGATGTGTATGCAGCTCGTGCAGAAACCCGAGAACTACGATGTGCTGGTGATGGAGAACCTGTACGGCGATATTCTTTCCGACCTGTGTGCGGGGTTGGTTGGCGGACTTGGCGTTGCTCCCGGAGCCAACATTGGCGTCGACACAGCACTCTTCGAGGCCACCCATGGCTCAGCGCCCAAGTACAAGGGCCAGAACAAGGTCAATCCTACCGCGCTCATTCTGTCCGGAACGCTTATGCTGCGCTATCTCGGCGAGCGCGACGCAGCGGATCGGTTGGAGCGAGCCGTAGAAGATGTCATCAGCGAAGGCGTGCGGGTTACGTACGACATGAAACCGAATCGCAACGATCCAACAGCGGTAGGAACGTCCCAGATGGCAGACGCCATCATCGAGCGGCTGCAAACCACATAGTAGTGGTTGGTACCCACTAAAGCCAGCAGGCGCGTATCAGGTACGCGCCTGCTCTCCTAACGTTGTTTGTAGCTAATGGCTACTTGTCCTTTCCGCGCCCTTTGTTACCCTTGTCGTCATCCTTGTTGTCGTCTTTACCCCGGCCTTTGTTGCCACTCTCTTTGTTGTCATTCCCGCCATCGTCATCTTTGTCGTCGTCTTCATCGTCGCCTGTGTCAGCGTCCTGTTCATCCTCCGTTACCGGCGCTGGCACCGCTGTCGCTGTAGGTTGTGCAACCGTGGGTCGTGGCGTCGGTTGTACGGTTGGCTGCGGGCTTGCCTCAATCGGTACCGGTGGTGCTGCCGGTGGTGCTGCTGGTGTTTCCGTTGGTTGCACCACTTGTTGAGCCGGCGGCGTTTGTGGTTGGGCGGTGTTCCGGTCGGCTCGTGCAGATTGTGGTGTGGTGGGTATGGACCCAGCGGATGTGGCTGGCTCACTGAGCGCCGTTGGTGTAGCAGTTGCACCCACCAGCGGCGACGCGAGAAGTGGTGCTTGTAAGGGCACAAACGTTGGCGTCGGAGCGGGTGGTGTTGCCGTAGGTGGATTCGGCGCTACGGTAGATTGTTCGGCACGGGCGGCAACCGCACTCCGTTGTGGACGGGCAACATCTATATAGCCATAGAGCCACGCGAGTACCAGCAGGCCGATCAGGAGTGCAATGCCAAAGGGTAGGCTTGCGTTGAGTCGTGTTCGCATACGTGTCCCTTCTAGCACAAGCCATACCGTGCTTCTTGCCGGCCGGCAGCGCTGTGTATTGGTGCGTACTGGTTATTGTAGGCCCCAGATTGTGGGTATAATTTTGAATATGAGCGATGCAATTATTCTTTTTAGCCATGGCAGCGTGCTATGTGGCGCTGGGCAAAATCTAGCCGAGCTAGCCGCCCGCATGCAGGCTCGCGGCGATGCAGCCATGGTCGAGGTTGGCTATCTGAACTATAGCGAGCCCCGCTTCGGGGAAACGGTGCGAAGCTGCGTGGCGCGCGGCGCGACGGAAATTATTGTCGTGCCGTACTTTTTGGTTGCGGGCAAGTTTGTGAAGGAAGATCTGCCCCAATGTATTGCGAATGCCGAGCGCGCGTATCCCAATGTCAAAATGCGCGTCGCCGAGGCTGTACGCTTTCATCCAGCACTGGCCGACGCGCTCTTAGCCTGTGCGGAGCGTGCCCAAGCTCCCGCAGCCTGGCGTGATACAAAAGCTCAAGCGGCAGCTTTTTGTCGGGCAAGCAAGCGTTGCCCGTTATATGGAAGTAATGATTGTCCAGCAACGCGGGCCTCGGAGATGGTTGTATGAAAGATGCAATGCTGGTAATGGTGCATGGTTCACCCCGTCCAATCGCCAACACCGATATGTTCGCGGTTGTTGACGTCGTGCGTGAACGCGGCGTATACCCGATCGTTGAAGTTGGTTTCATGGAATGCAACGAGCCCTCCATTCCACAAGCGATTGACCGCTGCGTTGAGCAGGGAGCGCAGCGTGTGATTGCCGTTCCTTATTTTTTGCACACGGGAATGCATGTGACCGACGATTTGCCAAATTTGTTGGACCAGGCACAAGCGCAATATCCAGAAGTGCAGTTTCTGATGGGTGATTATCTTGGCCACGATCCGCTGCTGGCGGATGTGATTCTGGAACGGGCAAAACAGGTAGAAGCTTAGGGCAGTCTGCGGCGCTGCGCACGAGTTAGCATCTGCCTCCGCTTAGTTGGATCTAGCTTGGGAATTTGCTTTTGCGGCTGGCCTAAGCGGATCCTGCTACGGCAGAACGTATGGAGCTACGCCTGCTGGGGGAAACGGAAGGGAAGCGCTCCATTGTCCGCTCCTTGACGCTGGCCAGATGTACCCGCGCATACGCCCCCTGTTTGCTGCGAATGTGTTGCGGATATGTGGTGCGCGCACTTGAAACCCGTCGGTGGAGCAGATCAGATACTGATCGGATCGGCGATACCAGTTTTGCAACAGATAGGCCGTTTGTTGTTTTTCAACCTGGTCCTGCAATGGGTCTGCCGAAATCCTTAAGCCGGTCGGGAAAGGTCAACGTTCGTTGAGTTGATTTCATGGCCTATAATATAGGTTTGTGAGGGCGGCAATATATGTTCACGGTACTCCAAATGCTGGGAGTAGCAGACAGCGCGATAAGGGCGAGAAAGAGGCTATGGGTACAAGTCGTTCGCGATGGCGAAAATTAAGTCTGGCTGGTTTGGCTGTTATTGGAGCGCTCGCTTTAGGATTTGTGTTAGCAGCACTAAGCAGCAATGGTTCCAATGATGAGAGCATAGCTACGTTTGATGCCGATCGTATTACGCCCATAGCAACCGAAGAGCCGAGTGAGATAGCCTTGGCTCCAACCCCTACGGTTAGCCCTCCCACGCCTACCTCGTTGCCCCTCACAACAGAGACAGCCTCTCCAAGTATTGCAGAAGCTACCACCACATCCGAGCCCACGGAAGAAGTCTTTATCCGGGAAACATTCGATGAGCCAAGTCCCAAATTTCCCAGTCGCGAAACAGCCACCTGGAGTGTTGGAACGGTTGATCAGCGCTATCAGTTTAAGCTAAATGGTCAGCCGCTCATCGGTGCATCCTTGCCGTTGCCCGGCGAAAATTATCGGCTCAGCGTAGATATTGCGGTGGTACAAGGCGGTGCGGGGATCGTCTTCTTGTTTAGTGAACCGGCAACGTCGTACCATATTATCCTCAGCCCGGATGGAGCATACTCAATTGAGCGCCGGGAGGACGGCACCTCAACAATCGTTGTAGATTGGACCCCCAGTCCGGCGTTACAGCGCACACCCGGCGCAACGAACCGCCTACAGATTGAACGGCGAGGAGCCCTGATTACGTTTTCGGCTAATGACCAATTGCTTACCGAATTTACAGTGCCGGAGGGTCAATTCAACCCGCAATTTGGGCTTGTGCTTACGTCTCGGAGAGGGCAAGGAGAGGCCAGCTTCGACAACCTGTTGGGTGAACGTTTGCAGTAATCCGGGCCTAGGTCGTACGTGCACGAGCTTGCTCGCGCCTGCCACAAATAGACATGCTACCCGCCTGCCGGACAGCATGTCAACGTTTAATTGGTATGTTGTTGCTTCGGCAAAAGGAGCTTGTTCAACACTCCTGAGTCAATAAAGAGCAACAGTGAACTAGCGCTGGCAGACTAGATCTTGGTAATTATCCGCACGACGTAGCCCAGTCCAATCACCTGAATCACAACCACCAGCAACAGCACTCCCCCGAGTACCGTGTACCCCAGGTCCAACCACGAAGCAATTGGCTCGGCAGCGTCCACCACCTCGGCCAGACTGTTGGCATCGTTATCGACGGCGCCGGCAATCATAGATAGAGCTGTCGGGCTAGGTTCAGAATTTGGAGCGGTTGCTGCGTTAGCAACTGTTTGTGACTCAGGCGTAGCTGAAGCAACCGGTGTGATGGAAGGCGCAGGTGTTGGCGTTGGGCCATCGCCGAAGATAGCAGCCGGTGTGGTAGCTAGGTCTTGATTAGCTGTGCTGGCTGTGCTGGCCACGGGGCTAGCCGAGGAGCTAGCCGTCTGTGTGGTTGGCACACGAAGTACCAACTCGTCGACGTACACCGCCGCATTCAACACGTCGGTCACCATCTGCACTTGTGCGTTGGTTGTTCCCGCCGGCGCTTCCAACCTCGCCGAAATGGTTTGCCAGCCTTCAGTCGGTTGTTTGAAGACGTGCAACGTGTCAGTACGGATACTTTGCTTGTTTGCATCCCGCCATTTAATCATGAGCACGAAGTCAAATGCACCTTGTAATGGCGTGCTGGGTGGAATATTAACGCGGCCGGAAAAGGTGTAGGTTGTGCCGGCCGTGAGATTATTCGCGGTTTGGCTGATGGTGTAGCCCGAATTATTGGTAGCATAGTGCTGCATGGAGGCAGTGCCACTATACACCACTCCGGTATGCCGCTTAACATACTCGTTATTCCACCAATTGTCGGATTGCTGATTGTTATCAGCGTCGGCCTCAAAGCCGCCGTTGGCCAGCAAATTGTCGTTGATCGGCTCGGCGATCGTAAACTCTTGAGCGTTCGATGGGCTTTGACCCTGAGGGTCAACCACGGTGATGCTCGCCGTACCTGGCGTATTCAGCGCGCTGCCGGGAATGGTGGCGACTAGCTGGGTGCTATTGACGAATTGAGTCGGGCGATTAACTCCATTCCATTGCACCACAGAATCTTTGCTGAAGTAGGTGCCGTTGACCTGTAGGTTAAGGTCGGAACCACCAACTGTTGCGGTGGTCGGGCTGAGGCCGGAGGTCGTGGGGGCATGTGGCGATGGTGGTCCGTCAACACATGTGCCAGTCCCCTGGTCTCGAAAGGTTGCTCCAGGCACGGGAATAAATTCCCAATCATAGCTGGTCGGATGAAGCGTAAACTTCAGTACGCCAAAGGTTGTGGCGTTGTGAATTTCGCTATTAGGCTGAATATCCTTGAGTGGGTATGGCGGGCCGCCCCCAGTGCCCACGATAAACTCACGAATGCCCCGCGGATCTGCCCGTCCGTCTGGGTCTTGCGGCGCGAAGCGCTCGTAGTTGTGATCGTGGCCATTGATGACCACATCCACTCCAAACTCATACAGCACATGCCAAGTATCCCGAATGTAGGGGTGATTGCCATGATTGCCGGAGTTGAAGAGCGGGTGGTGCCAGTAGGCGACGGTGCACTGCGTCGGATTCGAGGCGAGGTCGGCACGCAGCCATTGGATCTGGGCGGACGCCGGGTCGATCGGGATGTTGCTGTTGAGGACCACCACATGCCAGGCTCCCAGATCATAGCTGTAGTAGCCCTGATCTCGGGGGCCGGCGGCCACACCGAAATAGTCATAGTAGGGCCGACCCGCATCGGTATAGTATTCATGGTTTCCGGCTGAGGGGAGAGTTCGCGCCTTCAACCGGCCCCACGCTGGAGCGTAGCAATCGCGAAAATCGGCGTCGGTGCCCAGCGGATAGGCATTGTCGCCGGTGGTGTAGATGGTGCCCGCGATGCTGTCCAGCAGCGCAGCGGTAGCTTCATCGGCCGCTGAATCGCAGGTCGCAATATCGCCGGCACCAACCAGAACCGGATCGGGCGTACCATAGCTCGTCGGCGTATGCACAACGCCACCGAGAAGCAACAGACGGAGGAGCAAGCCAACGTACCGCGGCCCGCGTCTGCTTAATTGTGCAATCTTTGGTCGGCTCATATATCCTCAGCTACATTCCGGGGGATTATCAAACTACCAGGGCATACGCGGTGTACAGATCAGGGCATTCCCTTCAGACGCCGGCCGGTAATATAGCGGTCGTCCGCAACGCACAGCACATTGGAAGACTCAGCCCAGGTGGAGGAATGTAGCGCATGACTGCTCTAGGCTCTACCGATCTAAACGCATTCGTGTACGAAAAGATATGGGATCTTGGGCTGGTCGGCCTTACCGCAAACAAGAGCTGTATGCCTGTGTAGTCGGATCTGGCACTTGTTAGTGGTTCGTGGTGACCGCGCGATGGGCGAGCGGTTTGCCAAATCCAGGTGCCACCACAGTTCCATTTCTGCTACTATGTGCTGTACATCCATCACAGCCGCTGGAGGCCAGTCGCCGATCTTTCGATCTCACCATAGAGATAAACGTTTCAAGTGCGCGAGGTTGGCAATGCTTTTGAATATTGCTCGTTCACCCTGGGTGCTGTTGCTGGTACTGCTTTGGATCAGCATTTCGCCGTCAGCTCTGCACTTGCCTGTACCGATTGCTCGTTCAAGCAGCACCCTGCCTGCTGATTTTACAGATACGCTGGTCGCCAACATTCCCAGCCCCTCGGCGCTTGCGTTTACGCCCGATGATCGCATGCTGATTGCTTCACAGCAAGGTAAGCTGCTCGTCTACCAGGGCGGCAAGCTGCTGTCCACTCCGGCGCTCGACCTTGCCGCGGCCATCTGCACCAACTCCGAGCGTGGTCTGTTGGGCATTGCCGTCGATCCGGCCTTTGCCACCAACCAGTTTGTGTATCTGTACTATACCTTCAATAAGCATGATGCATGTGAGCGGAATACCTCTAAAGCGCCAGTGAATCGTGTTTCCAGATTCGTCTTATCAGCCAGTAACCGAATCGATGCCGAAACCGAACAGGTGCTGATCGACAATATTTTATCGCCAAACGGCAATCATAATGCAGGCGACCTGCACTTCGGTAAGGACGGCTATCTTTACATCAGCGTCGGCGATGGCGGCTGTGATTACGCGGCTAGCACCCGCTGTGCTGGCGAGAATGATGCGGCTCGCGATCAACATGTTTTGCTCGGTAAAATTCTGCGGATCACCCGCGACGGCAACATTCCCTCCTCTAATCCCTTCCAGGGCTCGGATAGCGCCCGCTGTCACCTTAACGGCCAGACCGACAAAGGGAAGAAGTGTCAGGAAACGTTTGCCTGGGGACTCCGTAACCCGTTCCGCATCGCGTTTGATCCCAACGCAGCCGACACGCGCTTTTTTATCAATGATGTTGGCCAAAACGTTTGGGAGGAGATCAACCAGGGCAAGGCGGGCGCAGACTATGGTTGGAATGACCGCGAAGGGCATTGTGCCAATGGTTCGGCTACAGATTGTGGTACGGCGGCCGGCATGACCAACCCGATCTACGATTATAACCACAGCTCCGGCTGCCAATCGATCACCGGCGGCGCGTTCGTTCCCCATGGCATCTGGCCCTCGCTGTATGATGGGGCCTACGTCTTCGGCGACTATGTCTGCGGAAAGCTGTTTGTGTTGAAACCAACGAGCGCTGGAGGGTATACCCGGAGTGAGCTCCTTACTGGACTTGGCGTTAACAGCGCGGTAACGCTGACGTTTGGCCCCCATGCCGGAACTCAGGCGCTCTACTACACGACCTATGGCGGCTCGTATGCCGGTGGGAGTGGACAAGTCCGCCGTATTACCTACACAGGGACGGCTAACCGTCCGCCTGCCGCACAGCTGACTGCAGCGCCCACGGCTGGAGCTGCCCCGCTAACCGTTAACTTCAGTGCCAGCGGGAGCAGTGATCCTGATGCTGGTGATACGTTGACCTTTCTATGGAACTTTGGTGACGGCAGCCCAGCGCGGGAAACGACCAGCGCCACGACACGTTATACGTACGCTGCGGTTGGAACCTACACGGCAACATTGACGGTGCGCGATCCGCATGGTGCGTTGTCAGAGCCTGCTCCTGTGCGGATCGATGCGGGCAACTCTCCACCCCAGCCGACGATCACCAGTCCCACGACCAGCGCGCGCTTTGCAGTGGGCCAGCTGATGACCCTTCGGGGCAGCGCAACCGATGCGCAGGATGGAGCATTGCCGTCTAGCGCGTTGAGCTGGCAAGTTCTGCTGCATCATGCTGACCATATTCACCCGTTCCTGCCGGCGACTCAGGGCAACAATGTCACGTTCACCGCACCAGGACCCGAAGATCTTGCTGCTACAACCACAAGCTATCTAGAGATTGTTCTGACAGCAACGGATTCTCGTGGACTTACCAACGTTGTTCGTCAACCGTTACGACCACGCTTGATGGACGTGACGTTTAACACGCAGCCGCACGGGCTTAGGCTTGATGTTAATGGGACCACCCTTGTTACGCCTCAAACGCTCACATCATGGGAAAAGTATGCGTTGAACGTGCGCGCCTTCGCCCAAGCCGATGCATCAGGCCAAGCCATGCGCTTTCGTTCCTGGTCAGATGGCGGTGCAGCGGCGCATACCATCGTCACTCCACCGGCAGCAACGACATACACGGCCTTCTTCACGGCTATCGAAGCCGGGCCTGGCCTTCGTGCTGAATATTTCAACAATTCGGACTTTACCGGCGCCAAAGCAACGCGTACAGATGCCACCGTAAACTTTAACTGGGGCACAGGCGTGCCCGCTCCCGGCATTGACCCTGACACCTTTTCGGTGCGCTGGTCGGGACGGGTATTAGCCCAGTATTCCGGCTCATACACCTTCTATACCACCTCGGATGATGGCGTCAGGCTATGGGTCAACGGCGAGAAGTTGATCGACAACTGGACGAACCAAGGTCCGACGGAAAACAGCGGAACAATTAGGCTTGAGGCTGGCAAACAGTACGCGATTCGGATGGAGTTCTACGATGATGTCGGGGCTGCTGTAGCCCGGCTCGCTTGGTCGCATGCACAGCAAGCCAAACAGATTATTCCGCAAAGTCAGCTTGTGGCACACGCCGGACCCGGAGCATGGAAGGTCTTTATGCCGCTCGTGCGTTAGCTTCGGTCTGCTGCAATGAAGTGAGGATTCCATTCTGATTCCTGGTTCACAGCAATTCTAAAATGCCCTCTTTATTTTCACTCGCGTAGTGTGTATAATTGCCGAACAGGCGTGATTGGATGTGAGCAACCATGATTAACTCTGCGCAGCTGGCGTCATTTGTGGTAAGTGCCGAACAACTAATCTGCCGCACGTCACCACATGTTTGTATTTCAAATACGTTTTTGCAGTTGGAATACGGAGTGGATAAAGTGCCGTGTCATGGGCAAGGCAGCTGTTGACATTCCCTTATGCCTCGACCATCTGGAGCGCGCAAGCCTTTGTCGTGGTACGCGCATCGTCAATCAAACAACTATTGGAGGCTTATCGATATGCGTGCTGGTTCGCACGCTGGATATCGGTTAACGACTCTTGTTGAGTACTAAGGAGCGCCGCATGAGCTACACCTACCGCGAGATTCAGCAGCAGCCGCAATCATGGGCCCAGACTATGTCTGCAACGGTTGAGCAATGGCAGCAGATTGCTCAGTCCATCGCGATCAGGCCAAACACCCATTTCCTGTGCATCGGCTCTGGAACCTCGCTGTATCTTGCCCAAAGTGCAGCCCAGGCACTGCAAGAGGTAACGCAGCATGTCGCCGTTGCAATTCCCAGCTCCGAAGTATTTCTTTCGCCTGCTTCAACCGTGCCGGCAGACGTGCCAGTGGTTGCGTTTGTGATTTCTCGTTCGGGTACGACCTCGGAGGCGTTAATGGCCGCCGATTACCTCCGGCACCATTGTTCGAATGTCACGGTGATCGGCATTACCTGTAACCACGCTACCGACCTGGGCCAGCGGGCACAGCATGTGATTACCCTGCCGCACGCCCGTGAGCAATCCGTTGTGATGACCCAATCTTATACAAGTATGCTGCTGGCACTGCAGATTGTAGCGGCGTTGATCGTTGGAAACGCTGCCTTGCTGAATGAGCTTGCAACGTTGCCGCACATACTCCAGGAGCAGCTCTCGGCCTTCGAGGCCGCCGCGCGCAACATCGGCCAAAATCTGGCGTTACACGACTTTATCTACCTTGGCTTAGGACCCAACTATGGTTTGGCGCAGGAAGCGACCCTTAAGCTCAAGGAGATGACGCAAACGCCCTGCGAAGCCTACAATCCGCTTGAGTTTCGGCATGGTCCAATCTCGATTGTTTCCCCAGGCACGGCTGTTGTGCTGTTGGCAGGGCTGCGCGAGCAATCGTACATTCAGGATGTTGCGGCCGATGTCAAGCAACACGGCGCGTATGTTGTGACGATTGCTCCCTATGATTCGCCCGCTGCGGACGTATATCTCAGTTTGCCGGAAGGATTATCAGACATTGCACGCTGCGCGCTGTACTTGCCTCCAGTCCAGCTGATTGCCTATTATCGCGCGCTCGCCCTGCAGCTCAACCCGGATCAACCCCGCAATCTTAACCAGGTTGTGGTGCTCCATGCGTCATGAGCACACAGCCGTTGGGGCTGATTAGGCTTGACGCGTGAAGGCAGCTCAAGCGTGGCCGGAAAGAAAACCCTGCTTGGTCTGGTCGTTGATGGTGAACAAGCACCGCGTGGTTGGGTAATCAACGCTCGGAGCGCATAAGCAGCTCCTTATCGTAGTCGTGCTTCGAGCCGAGCAGATGCACATGTCGCCACAATCCAATGCTCGCACCTTGAATGACGCAGGAGGGCGCATGCTGGACGTTGAACGTCGGCAGCAGATGATTACGTTCATTGAACAACAGAACGGTGCCACCGTGGAGGAGCTAAGCCGCCACTTCGAGGTCAGCGAAGCCACGGTTCGCCGGGATATTGTTCAGCTGAGCAAGCGCGGCCTGATCGCGCGGGCCTACGGTGGTGCAGCTCCCAAGAGCCATCAGCATACGCAAGGCTTTCCTGAACCGCCGCTATTCAGACGGGCAGCCCTGCAGGCAGACGAGAAACAGTGCATCGGCCTCCAAGCAGCCCGGCATGTCAGCGACGGCGATACCGTGATCATTGCCGGCGGCACGACCACCACCGAAATGATCCCCCACCTTGCCGACCGTCGTAAGCTAACGATTATCACCAATACCCTGAATATTGCGATGCGGCTGGCGGCCTTCCCGCACATTTCCGTGATTGTGCTGGGCGGCATGCTGCGTCATTCCGAGCTATCCATGCTTGGCCTTTTGATGGAGCACGCTCTGGAAAATCTGCGCGCCGACAAGCTCTTCATGGGCACGCCCGCGATCCATGTCGATTACGGCTTTTCTGCCGACGACATGGCCGAGGTCCACAGCGATCACGTGCTGATGAGCGTCGCCCGCGAGATCACGGTTTTGGCCGATCATACCAAGTTCGGCCGGATTGCGACCATGCGGGTAGCGCCAATCAAGCGGGTCCAGCGCGTTATCACCGATGCGGCTGTTCACGCAGACGACGTTAAGGCGCTGCAAGACCATGGCGTCGTGGTTGAGGTTGTGTAACGCGCTTGGCTGTCTGATGTTTTAATCATGAACGCGCATACTTCATCAAAGTCACGCTTGACATGAAGGAATAAATAAGCGAAAATGCGCGTACTACTCCTGGGACGTCCTCAACCAGGTGGTGTCCCAACGGCGTGAGCCATACGCAGCCCAACCCCTAACACGGCCATCATCGTTACCAGCGATCATGGATTTTTGTTCGGCGAGCACAACTGGATCGGCAAGCATTCGCCGACGCTGTATCAACCGATTGTGCACACGCCGCTGATCGTGTACCACCCGCACCAAGCTCAAGCTGGTCAGCGGGTGGACGCACTGGCGCAGATGCTGGACCTACAGCCGACGGTGCTGGAGTGTGTTGGTCTTGCGCCGGCGGCTCAAACGCATGGCCGTAGTCTTGTGCCGCTTATCACCGGCCAGGGCGACAAGCAGACGCGGGAGGTTGCGCTCTTTGGGGTTTTTGGCGGCTCCGTGTACGCTACCGATGGCGAGTGGGTCTTTGTGAAGCGTCCGGTAGCCCCCAATGCGCCCTTGAACTGGTACACCCGCTCCCACTTCAATCAGTGGGAGTTTGGGCAGATCAACGACCTGCCCGTAACGCAGCAGCGGCTTGCGCACTTCAAGGACGGACGTTTTCCGGCTGCATCCAGCGGCGATACGCTGAACCACGGCGGGCCAAGCTCGGTTGCGATCCAGCCTCAGGGTGCTGGCGGGCCCAAGCAGGTCGGCGACGAACTGTATCACGTTGCCGTCGACGACCAGCAGACTGAGAATTTGGCCGGCCAGCAGCCCGAGCGGGTTGCACATTTTAAGCAAGCAATTGCCGCCTATCTGCGTGCCATCCAAGCGCCTGAGGAGCAGCTGGATCGGCTAGACCTGCGCAGCGCTACGTAACGGCAGCCATATTCCGGGCTCCACCTATGCCAATGCTGTTCTGTTGTACCAACATCGATCTGTTTTCATACGACGAGTTCAGCGCGCTCGAGCACCTTGAACCCGCTCCGCACGTCGTCCATTGCTTGGGGCTGTGTCACTACTGCGCCGAGGGCAAGCTGGCGGTTGTTAACGGTGTGGTCATCGTCGGGGAAACGGCGGAAGATTTTTGGCAGGCGCTGTCGGTGTACTCCGCGCAGTCCTCCATCGAGCAGACCGCGGCGAACCACCCCCGAGCTGCTGATGCTCGGTCGTCCTCGTAACGCGAACTCCGCTGTGCCGCTGGTACATGGCGCTGGATACGAGGGTTTGCCGCTCCCAAGCTGAGCGTTCGCCTCGGCAATGCCATCTGCAGCCGGAAAAAGCGCGGCAGCCAGCGCTGTCAGCGCCGGCTGCCTCCACCCATACGTGGCGACATCAGGGTGTTGCATACCTTGCAGGGCGTTGAGGTCGTTCCGTCACGCGCCTTTGGTACCCATAATGGAGGCGGTGGGCACTTCCTCGCGCGGTGCTACCCGCGGCAAGCTGAAGCTAAAGGTGCTGCCTTGGCCAAGCGCGGATGTGACCCACATCTTGCCGCCATGGTGTGTCACAATCTCGCGGCAGATGCACAAGCCTAGCCCTGTCCCCTTGGGCTTGTCGGTAAGGGTGTCGCCCACCTGGTGGAACTTATCAAAGATGCGGTCTTGGTCTTCCGGGGCAATGCCGATGCCCGTATCCGTCACATGCACATGAATGTTGCCGTCATGCACCTCAGCTGCCAAGGTAACCGCGCCTGCCGTTGTGAACTTGAGCGCATTACCAATCAGATTGGCCAGGACCTGCATAATCCGATCGTTATTGGCGCGAACTAATCCGAGTGCTGGTGGCAGCTTCAGCTCGAGTTGCAGACCTTTTTCTTCGAGCAGTGAGGTAAAGGTGCGCGCGCTGGTGGACAGCAGATCGGCCAGATCAAGATCGTTCATGTGCCACTCGATATAGCCCGCTTCGATTTTGGTAATGTCGAGCACATCGTTGATCAGGCGGGTTAGGCGCTCGCTCTCGGTATTAATCGTGACCAGAAACTCCTGCGTCGTGCCTGGATCGACCTCCATCGTCAGCAAGATCTCGGAAAAGGCGCGAATTGACGTAAGCGGAGTACGGAGCTCATGGGAAACATTGGCGATAAAACTGGTTTTCATTTCATCGACGCCTAACAATTCCTGGTGTGCTGAGGCAAGATCTGCGTATGCGCGCTGCAAATCCTTGCTCCGGTCGCCAATGGTTTTATACAACGATGCGTTTTCGATGGCCAGCGATGCCCGCTCAATAAATGACCTGAGCAGCTCCACATCTTGCTCGTTGTACGGCTGATGCCCCGGCGCTCGCCCAACAATCACCCAGCTCGTAGCGCGGCTGCGATTGAGCAGTGGCACGATAATATATGCCAGGCCACAGGCGCTAACCTCACAAACTCCGTCCTCGGCACTGCTCGTTTGCAGCTCCGCCAAGAGTTCGGTCAGCGCTTGCTCCTGCGTTTGTTTCTGTGCCCCGGAAAGCTCGGTTGCGTGCCCGAATGTGACCAGTTCGCCATGATCCTGGCCGAGCTTCAGCATCGCGACATCAGCCGCCACCAGCTGCCGCACTTCCTCCGCCACGGTGCGCGCCACAATATCTAATTGCAGGCTGGTGTTGAGCGCCCGTGAGCTATCGTTTAAGGCTCGAGCGCGGCTGAGCTGTTGGGCCAGTGCCGTTTCAGCGACCCGTGCTTGCTCCCACAAATAGCTCGACAACAGCGCGGTAAGGGTCAGGTAGCCCGAGCGAAACAGAAACGCACCGCGATCACCCGGCATCGCTCCACCTGTGAGGCGAATGCTGATACCGTCAAGCAGAATATAAAACGCAACCACGAGCAGCGACGGGCCGTATCCAAAGCGCATGGCAGCGGCGACGGTGGTGGGAAAGAGCAGGATGTAGAAAGGTGAAGCAAAGCCGCCGCCGATCATGACCATGACCGAAATAATCAGGCCATCGCCCACTGAGGTGATATAGCCATGATTGAGCCATGAGGAACGGCGCTGCAGCAGAACATGGACCCAAAGGTTAAAGCTCAAGTAGACGAGCAATAACGTATAGGCCGCCAGCAGGCGCGATGTCGACAAATTCAACAAGGGCAGCGTTGGCCCCAGAAATGAAATGCCGAGATAGCGGAGCGCAATAAACCGTCGTTCCAAGCGCACACTGGGTGGATAATCGGTAGGTCCCGTCCACAGGTCGAGCAATGAGGTGCGCAGCTGCCCTATACTCGTCCACCAGCTGCGTGTTCGGTTCGAGCTAGGCTGCTTTCTCAAAAATGTTGCGGACATATTCAATAATCTCGCGTGGGCTAAATGGCTTGGTCATGTACTCGTCTGCACCCCCCAGCATGCCTCGCTCGCGGTCAATCTGCTGGCCTTTTGCGCTCAACATAATGATGAAAATATCGGCGAGCGTTGGGTCTTCCTTCACGGTAGCGCAAATTTCATACCCATTTTTGCGCGGCAACATGATATCCAGAAACACAATGTGCGGGTGCTGGTCACGAATCTTTTCTAGCGCCTCCTCCCCATCTGAGGCCGTCGTAACATCGTAGCCTTGGCGCTCCAACACAAAAGAGAGTGAACGCAGAATATGCGGCTCATCGTCAACAACAAGAATGGAATGCTTGGACATACTGGGCTCCTCAAGGGTTAGCAAGCCTGCTGTGGGCTGCCGTAAGCTATTGGCCGTTCCCGTGCAGCCTCAATGGCGGCCGCCACAATCCGGGTTGGATGGTACAAACACTTGTCGATCCAGAGGGCGGGACGAGGTGCTGCCTGCTGGCGCTCAAGATACGCCATTCCGGAAACAATAGCGCGGTGGACGCGCTCCGAGGGTGCTTCGAGGCTGCGCAGGCCGAGCAGGGCGTAGGCTGTTTCTTCGCAGGTCGGTATATGATAAAAGCCCCACGCGCCGTCCTCGGATTGCATCTGCAGCAGCCACTCCACGGCAGCTTCGCTGAGGGGCGCTCCGGTGCGGCGATACTCCGCCGGAAGTTCGTTCAAAGCAATGAGCGCGCGCGATGTGGCGTAGAACGGGGATATATGCCACTTGTCGATCCAATACGTGCCGTGTTGCCGCGCTGCCGCCAGAAAGCGCAAAATCTTGGCGATGGCTCCGTCGCGGCCGGGATAGTCGGGATAGCGCAGCAGCGCTTGCAATACGTGAATATTAACTCCCGTGGACGGATGGCGTTCATATGGGAAGCTGACAAAATAGTCTTCGCGCTCAAACTGTTGGAGCGCGGTGGGTTGCGCGGCAATGCCGGCCTCGTGCAACAGCGTGAGTGCAACCGCGGTGTCGTCGGCATCCGGGATCGGAAACGACGGCGACAGGCTGACGCCGGTGGCGCTGAGCGCCAGCTGCATCTCGCGCTGAAACGTCGGAGCCAAGAGCTGCGCAGCGGGACGACCACCCAGATATTGATGGTAGGCCACCCACAAGGTTTCAAATGTTTCACACGGCTCGAGCACAGGCACTCCATGTCCCTGATCGCCGGCCAAACAGCGGGTAAGATAGGTTTCGGCGGCCGGGTCGTCGACGTGCTGCAGCAAGAAGGCGGTGGCTGCCGGTGAGTTGCCAACGGATCCATTCGGCGCGCGAGTTGTCAATAGCTGCAGCGCATTAACGTCACTGCCAAGAAACTCGAGCGAATGAACAATTGTGACCGCCGGTGAATACAACAGCTGCGGCGGCAAGAGTGCCAGTTTTTTCCGGCGTTCTTCCGCAAAGCCATCCAGGTACGGTGGTACAGCTATGCCGGCTGCGCGTGCGCGCTGAACCAGCGTAGGCAGCAATAGCTCAAATCCAACCAGCTCGCACGGCTCGCGGTGGAGCAGGTGGGCGTGCTGCCACAGGTAGCGCTCGCCCCGCTGCACTTGCAGGCGATCCCCATCCCGCCAGCCGAACTGAACAAGGGGCACAAGGGCAGCAAGCGTGCAGATGATCCGATCATGGACATAGGGCAACTGACTACCCCAGCTGCCATCGGCGTGCTGATTGGCGCTGATCCAGTTGAGCGCAGAAGGAAAGCGGGGGTCGCTGCGATCCTGCGCAGCGGGCACGGTGGCAACCCAGGCTGTGTCATAGGGCGTGCTGGCGATGGCGCGCGGCGCGTACGGCAGAGTTGGGAATGCTACACTCATGAGGACCTCGCTGAGCCCGTGGTGAAATTGTGATAATCGTGATGTTTGTAAAAATCGCACACGAAACGCGCAATATCGCTGATCGCTTGTTCAGGCTGGCCGGTCGCCGTGCGGCCCTGCTGCCTCAGCAGGGTGCAATGGTTTAGCAACCGTTGAATATGTTCTTGCACGGCCCTGTGTGCCATGTTCAACGCGGTATCGGCCGGGTAGCCCTGCTGCATGGCTTCACGTTGGCGAATCACAATGGAGTTGATCTTGCCTTCTTTGAGCTCGCGTGAGTGACTTTGCAGATCGTTGGCCAGGCGGATACATAAGGAGGCCGTACGCTCCAACTCCTTGATTCGCGGCAGCTGAGCCAGCAGCGACGCATCGCCAATCGCGATCAACGTCGTCCATATATGCGGCGGGCCACCGATACTGTACAGCCCGTAGCTACAGTACGCTTCGTACGACGGCAGCTCCGCGGCGCGGTCGCCTTCGCGATCAAAGCTGCGCCACTCATACTCACGCAACATGGCGTTGAGCGTGCCTGAAATCGCGTCGGCCCACTCATTTTGCAGCGCTTGGAACAGCGGATAGGTCGCGAGGTCATCGCGAATGTCTTGGAGCGCAAGCACCAAGGTGTCACGATCCCGCTTGGGATCATAGCTGGCGCCCGCCAAAATGTCGTGGTACCGCGTCACACGCCGTTTCAGCTCGGCAAAGGGGACGATCTCTTCATCGAACAGATCGTCGATGGTAAACACCCACAAATTCATCCGGGCCATGGAAACCAGATTGCTCGCCTGGACAAAAGGCGCTGCGGCAGCTACCGACAGGCTGAGCGGCCAGACGCGGACCCGCCGAATCAGCGGATATTTCGCGGCCCAGCGGTGTAGTTCACGCGACGCGCGGGTGGTCAAATCAAAAATGCGCAGCTTTTCAGTTGTATTCAAGGCGGACAAGAAGGTACTTTTTAAGCCGTAGTCGAGACCGGCCGCGCTTAAGCTTGCGATGTCATTGGTGTGCACTAGGTTGCTCCTGTATAGCCGTCCGAATGATTTAGCAGCTCGTGGCGTGTGGTCCGCTGCGCTACTCAGCCGCCTTGCCTGGGCCGGCTGCACTGGCCGGCGCTTGGTTAGCTTCCCATTCATCGATGGCTCGGATAAAAATCGGAACAAGCTGCGGATCGAACTGCTTGCCAGCTCCTCGCGCAAGCTCGGCTCGTGCGGTGTTGTCGGCACTGCTGAGCCCAACGTTGAGATGCTCAATCTCGGCAAAATGTTTGAGAAAGGGTTGCACTTGCTGTTGGCAACAAACTCGTGCCAACAGCTGCTGTTCGGGCGGAGATGTCGGTTTATTGGTCGCCACATGTGCTTGCACATCGTGGGTTGGTGGAGTATCGAGGTCAACCGACGCCATATTGCTACCCTGGCTCACAAAAGAACACACAGCTACGACCGATTACGTATCAGCGCACGCAGTGCCTTGCTCATGCGTTGGGCTTGCGTCTGGCACAACAACATTGCGGGGTAACGGCGCCTGAAGCGTGCGTATGGATCTGTGCTGCATGAGGCGAAGCTCAGCAGGCACTTGTTGGTCCCTGGGATTGTAGTCGGGGATCGTGGGCTAACATAATAGGACGATAGTCCTGTTGGCGGCGGCTATGCTGCTCCATTGTTGAGCGTACAAACGTTGCAGCCGATTAGCAGCGCGGTTTTCAAGGCGGCCTGCTTCCAGCGCAGCTTGAACTAGAGCGTGGACGAACGCCCTGTCCCTCGCGCATGGTCTGGTTGATGTCGCGCATACGGAGCAGCAAAGGCGCGAAATCCAGTACAATGCGTTGTTGTGAATATACACCGACCATCTCAATCATCTGCGCGGCGGTTGTTGCTACCAAGCATCCGCCTGTGGGCCACTCGCCTGCTGGCTGTTGGCGCTATTGTGTACGCCTGTGTGCTGCTGGCGCTGCTTGCCGTGCTGCTGCTCGCCCCGGAGCGCGTTGAGTACACCTGGTGGCTGGCAGTGCCCAATCTGCTGTTGCCGCACTTGCTTGCGGTGGCCGTCGTGCTGCTGGTGCTGCTGCTGACGACCAAAGCCCGCCGGGTAGCCGCGTTGGTGGCCGTGCTAGGGCTGCTGATATTTGTCGGCTCCAGCACCGATCTGCGCCGGCCCTTCACCAAGGTATCCGCCGGTCAGCCGCTGCGGATCGTTTCGCTCAATCAAAGGTTTAAAAATGGGCGCGTCGAGCGAATCCTCGACGCGGTTGCCCAGCAAAACGGCGATGTTGTCGCGATCCAGGAGCTATCGCCTCCCGTTGCGGCTGCGCTCGCGGCGGAGATGCAGGAGCGCTATCCCTACCAGCTGCTGGCGCCAAGCCGAAGCAGCGAGGGCATGGGCCTGCTGAGCCGCTACCCGTTCGAGGTGGTCCGGCACCCCATGGAGTACAACGCCCAGCACGTCCGCGTCTCCATCGATGGCCATGACATTACCCTGATCAACGTACATCTGGAGGCGCCGCAGATTGATATTCGACGTCATCCGCGGCTGCGTTTCTTGCCGCTCGTCTCCGGCTACGACGCCGCCGAGCGTGAGCGCGGACTCGCGGCCCTGCTGCGGGATATCGACGCAATTGGGGGGCCGCTGCTGCTGGCGGGTGATTTCAACCTGAGCGATCGCGAGGCTTCCTACCGTGCGTTGGACGCTCGGCTCCACGACGCTTACCGCGACACAATGCTTGGCTTCGGATTCAGTTTTCCTTATTGGCAGCGCGTCGGCGGCGTCGGCCACATGCCCGTCCCCTTTCCGCTGATTCGGATCGATTATGTGTGGAGTCGGGACGGTATTCTGCCGGTTCAAGCGCATACTGACTGCCCGACCAGCGGCTCGGATCATTGTCTGCTGGCGGCAGAGCTGCGACTGTTGGCCGCGCAGCAGGGTGCGAACGCCACTCAAACCGCAGAACTCATCGCTCCTTCGGCCTTGGATAGCTTACCGATTGCTCTGCCAGGCAATAACCGCGAGCGCGGGCCCTTCGCCTCCTGGCGTCGGTATTTTCCCGCACCAAAGTGAGCAGAGCTGGATGCTGCGACCAGCCCTGTACACCATGTTGCGTGGCGATGGCTTGAACAGAGGTTAAGCATGGCGCAATAGTTGTTCATCTGCTATAGCTCCGCTCCCCGTTAAAGCTAGGGCGCAGGGCATGAGCAATGCCCTGCGCCCCGCTCCCAATTAGACTGACCGCTACTTGCTACGCCCGCTCGCGACGTTCGAGTAGGCCGAGGCGCCACTATTGTTCGCCGCTTGAACGCGGTAGTAATAGACCACCTTGCGTTGGATGTTCCCATCAACATAGGTTGTCAGGTTACTTCCGACGGTCGCGATTGCCTCGTAACCTCCGTCAACTTGCGTTGATCGCTCGATCACGAAACGTGTCTCGTTGTCGGAGTTGTCCGTCCAGCTGAGCGCAATTTGACCTGTGGGCTTGCCGGTAAGCTGGGAGCTTGCGGCCAAGCTCGTTGGCGCGGCTGGCGGCTGCACGCACGCTGCATTGCCGATCAGGGTGTAGGTAGCGCCAACCGCGAAATCCGAGCTAGCGCTCTGGTTGATCGGCAGGCCATCGTTGCGGCCGAGGAAGGTGCGAACTTCCAGTCCGAGCAGGTTCTGACCAGCCGTCGGGTTGTCCACCTGCTCATTCCGTACAACGATCATGATCGTGCCGGTCGCCGCGTCATAGCTGCCTTCGGCACTACCAAATTTAGTGGGGATGTTGCCCTGGTTCGGTTCCGGACTGGTGAAGGCAATCGGATAGCTAACGCGTCCATGTTCGAAGCTGACCGCGCCCACTAAGTCAGACTTAACAGCCACGTAGTTACGGTCGTGGTCGTCATCGGGGGTGGCCCGCTGCCAGATAATGTACCACTGGCTGTTGGCTGGAACGGCGCCTGCGCCTACCTTAAGGGTGAACACCAGTTTGTTCGAGCCGTCGGCGAAGGCCGGTTCGGCGATGTGCAATGACTTAATGTTCACTTGCTGACTCAGCGGCGTGTTTGGCGCAGTGTCCGAGCTGTCTGTTGCGACCGTGATGCCCGGCTTGCGGCACGCGCTCTCTGGGACCGTCGGGAAGACCTGCTGCGAAAGGATGCCGTCGCCGTTGGCGTTGGTGGCCTGGACGCGGTAGTACACATCCGGCCCGCTTGCGGCGTCGGTGTAGGAGTTTGTGTCTGCACCAACGCTCGCGATCAAGCTCTGGCTGCCTCCCTTGGTGCCACGGTAAATTTTGTAGCCGGTGATCGCCGAGCCGCCGTTGTCGGGCGTCGACCAGGCCAGGCTAGCCGCGGTGCCGTTGAGG
The DNA here is from genome assembly GCA_016781505.1 of bacterium. Taxonomy (GTDB): domain Bacteria; phylum Chloroflexota; class Chloroflexia; order Chloroflexales; family Kallotenuaceae; genus LB3-1. The sequence goes on along the minus strand of JADDQF010000048.1, from coordinate 16,519 downwards.
CTCGCGACGACCTGCGGCGCGGCAGGTACGATCCGGTTGTCGTCACGCGCGCTAAGCAGGCCCTTGCCGCCAGACTGTCGGATGATGGTTGCTAGCTCCGCGCCATCGTTATCCAAGCTGTTGATCTTGCCGTCATTGTTCTTGTCTTGGCCTTGAATACACGCGCTGGTGATGCAGCCGTCGGCATAGGCTGCCAGTACTCGGCCTTGTGCGTCAATGGTCAGGTCATTGAAGTCGAGCAGGTTACGGGTGTTCACCGGCGTGCTGGGGCAGGTCGTGCCGCTGGTGCAGATCGAGCCCCGCTGGACCGGGTCGCCCGGTGTGGCATTCACGGTGATCCAGCTCTTGCCGCCGTCATAGGTTGTTGCGATATAGCCGTACCAGGTGCCGGTAAAGTTAGTGTCGCTGCCGGTGCCGTTACCGCCAGTCGTCGTACCCAGGAAGAAGAAAGCCGCTCGATTGCTATCGCCCGCAGCCACTGCCGGGAAGACGGTGTTCTGTATGCCGAGCTGCGCGCCGACGTCTTGCAGATTCTCCCAGGTCTGGCCGCGGTCGCGTGATACGGCAACGCGGGCGGTGCCATCACCGTTCGCATAGCCGAAGTAAACCGTGCCATCTTCGCCAATGCCAACCGATGGATCGGTCCGGCCGGAGGTCGATCCAGGAACGGTGCGCACGGTCCAGGTAAGGCCGTTGTCTTCGGAGACGACGACCGCCTGCTTGCCACCACAGGACTTGTTGGGCACATACAGCGTGCCGTCACGCGCGACCTTGATATGCCCGTGCAGGCCGCCGCACTCAAGCAAACTGTACATCGGGATCGCAGCGCCAAAGGTGAGCCCGCCGTCATCGCTGCGCGCGCAAAGGGCATCCGCAATGTCCTGTGAGCAGTAGTAGACCGCGTGTGGATAGATTTTGCCGTCCGGTCCGGGCCGCTGTACGGCTCCACCCTTGAGGCTGCCATCCGCGTTCTTGGCATACGGACCGGCGCCGATCATCTGATGATCCACACCAGAGTTGATGCCCGCACCCTGACTGGGCGTCCAGGTCTCGCCGTCGTCGTCGGTGTATGACATCAGGCTGATCTTTGAGGGGAGGAGCTGCGAGGCAAACGTTCGGTTAGTGCGAACCGCGCCGACATCGCTGTCGGTGAACAAAATCGGGTCGAAGCTTGTAAGCGAGGTGTTTGGCGCCGACTTGTTGATCCAGGTTGCCTGGGCCGGCGAGCTGGAGTCGTCGAAGGTGACGCGCAGGGTTTCGAGTCCCGAGATGAACATGACGTTGCCGGTGGCCCAGTTGACCCCCAGAGTTGGCTCACCCGCGCCGCGGCCAAGTCCGCCCGGCGCTGCGTAGTTGAAGTAGCGCGGCGGTGTTTCGGTTGAAATGCCGCTCGTCGACTTTTCAGTTGTCTTCGCCACGCCACTGTACTGGTCTGCGGCCGTGGCGGCAAAATACACGACGTGCACCGCGAACGTGCCGGTGCCGCTGGCCGCGGGGTCGATAAAGGCGGCTTCCGAGGTTGTGAAGCCGGCCGCCGAGCTCGTCACTAACGGCCCGGTAACGCTGTCCTTGTGAATGAACAGGTCATAGTCGTTGACGTCGTTGGTCCATGCAATTTTTACGCTGACAAGCTTGCCGGCCCAATCCGCCGGAGTGCCCGCAACGGTTAGCAAGAAGGTGTCGCAGGTGGTCCCTTCGATACAGGTAGCCTCTCCGTCCGAAACCCCACCTGTGGCGGTGCCCCGCCAAGCTACGGAAGCGCCAGAGGTGGGCTCAAGAGTTCCCGACGCTGCATCCGCGGCGTACGCCAAGGGTAAAGGCTCCGAGACCGAGGTCCAAACCAGGAGTGACAGAACAACCAACGTAACAAAGCTGACCACTTTGGATTGCGGAAACGGCCTGACGGCGGACGGCTGCATACGGGACTCCTTGTCAAACCAGAAACATGTTTGAGCTACCGGCTAAACACTATGTCGTGCCGCTGCTATTAAATAACAAACCGCAACCACTGTCAATGGTATAATCCACTTATAGTGGTGTCTTTTTTTGTATTCCGCATTAGACCATTCCGATCCCTGTAAATTGGGCCGTCGCACCTACAGTAGAGCCGAGCAGAGTTGAAAAGCCTGGCTTAGCAGCAAGCGCCGGTTACACAAGTTTGCCCGGCAGCAGGGCGCATGTTACAATCTTGACCATAATCAAGTGCAATCGCTTTGACCCCGCGCTGGCTTGGCCGCCGGGGTTGTTCTGCAATCCGAGGTACTTATGCTAATTGTGATGGATGCCCATGCCACGCCCGAGCACGTGGAGCGGGTCTGTGCTGAGATTCGCGACCTGGGCTACGCGCCGCACCCGATGCCGGGGCCAACCCGGACCGCGATCGGCGTGACCGGCAATGAGGGCGCAATTGTGCAAACGTCGCGCATCTCCGCGCTCCCCGGTGTCTTGGAAGTGATCCGCATCACCAAGCCGTATAAGCTCGTTTCGCGTGATTTCAAGGAAGCCGATACGGTTGTTTCGGTCGGCAACGTCGAGATCGGCGGGCCGGGCGTGGTGGTGATCGCGGGGCCGTGCACCGTGGAAAGCCGGGAGCAGCTGTTCAGCACGGCTCGCGATGTGATTGCCCACGGCGCCACAGTGGTGCGCGGCGGCGCGTACAAGCCCCGCACCTCGCCGTATAGCTTCCACGGCTTAGGTGAAGAAGCGCTGCATTATCTGGCCGAGGTGCGGGAACAACTAGGTACGCCGGTGATCACCGAAGTGATGGACAAAGCAACTTTGCCGCTGGTTGAGCAACATGCCGACATCCTCCAGATCGGCGCGCGCAACATGCAAAACTACCCACTGCTGAAAGCGGTTGGGCGGTCGCACCGACCGGTGCTGCTGAAGCGCGGCTTCGCCGCAACGGTTAAGGATCTGCTGCTGGCCGCCGAGTACGTTGTGGCCGAAGGGAACAAGCAGGTGGTGCTGTGCGAGCGTGGTATTCGCACCTTTGACGACCATTCCCGCTTTACCCTGGATCTGGGTGCTATCCCGGTGTTGAAGTCGATGACGCACCTGCCGGTGATCGTCGATCCGAGTCATGCCTCGGGCTATGCGGATCGGATTATTCCGATGGCACGCGCGGCCATTGCGGCCGGGGCGGATGGCTTGATCGTGGAAGTGCATCCCAATCCGGCGTTTGCGGTGTGCGACGGCGAGCAATCGTTGGTGCCGGAGCGTTTTGCGCAGATGATGCAGCAGGTGGAGCGGGTGGCCGCGGCGATTGACCGCCCACTGGTCGGCCGAACACCACTCGTGACCGGTGTATAATGACTGCATGAAACGGCGGATCGCCAATCTGCTTGGGGAACTTCAAGCGTTGAACTGCTTGCCTGCTGCGTGTCTGCGCGGCAGGTTTTTTATAGGTGTTAGGCATCAGGTAACAGGCAACAGGGATCGGGAGACAGGACGCTGAAACCTGTAACCTGATGCCTGTAGCCTTCGAGAGGCTTTTATGATCGATTGGGAGGCGAAGCTGGCGCGGGAAGGGTTGACGTTTGACGACGTGCTGCTCGCGCCGGCCTACTCTGATGTGTTGCCGGCGGAGGTGGATGTGAGCACACAGCTGACCAGGCGCATTCGGCTCAACATTCCGCTGTTGTCGGCGGCGATGGATACCGTGACCGAGACGCGCCTGGCGATCGCCATCGCGCGCGAGGGCGGCATTGGCATTATCCACAAGAATATGAGCGCCGAGCAGCAGGCCGAGATGGTGCGCAAGGTCAAACGTTCGGAAAGCGGCATGATCACCGATCCCATTACGCTGCGGCCGGACCAAACCATCGGCGAGGCGTGGGCGCTGATGGAGGAATACCATATCTCGGGCGTGCCCATTACGACCGAGAGCGGTGATTTGGTCGGGATTTTGACCAACCGTGATCTGCGCTTTGAAAGCGACCCGACCCGGCGGATCGACGAGCTGATGACCAAAGCGCCGCTGGTGACGGTGCCGGAAGGGACCACGCTTGAGCAGGCCAAGGCGACGCTGCACAAGCACCGCGTCGAAAAGCTCCTGGTGGTCAATCCGCAGGGCAAGCTGTCGGGCTTGATCACCGTTAAAGATATCACCAAGCAGCTGACGCATCCCAACTCCACCAAGGACGAGTATGGGCGGCTACGGGTAGGAGCCGCGATTGGCGCCGGGCGGGAGAATGTTGAGCGGGCGCGGGCGCTGGTCAATGCGGGCGTGGATGTCATCATTGTTGACACGGCGCATGGCCATTCACAGGGGGTGCTGGACGCGGTCGCCAACATCCGTGAGCTATTTCCCAAGGTCCAGCTCGTTGCCGGCAACGTGGCCACGGGCGCGGCAGCCACGGCGCTGATCGAGCGCGGCGTGGACGCCGTCAAGGTGGGCATCGGCCCAGGCTCGATCTGCACCACGCGGGTGGTGTCGGGCGCGGGCATGCCACAGATCACGGCGATCATGGATTGTGCTCGGGCGGCTGAACGAGCGAGCGTGCCGGTTATTGCGGATGGTGGGATCAAATACAGTGGCGATGTGACCAAGGCGCTGGCCGCTGGCGCGAGCACGGTGATGATCGGCTCGCTCTTTGCCGGAACCGAGGAGTCGCCGGGCGAGACCATTTTGTATGAAGGCCGCTCCTACAAAGCGTATCGCGGCATGGGCTCGATCGGGGCGATGGAGCGGGGCAGCGGCGACCGGTACTTTCAAAGCAATGTGGGCAAGGGCAAGCTGGTAGCCGAAGGCATCGAAGGCATGGTGCCGTTCAAAGGGCCGCTCTCCGATACGGTGTATCAGCTGGTCGGCGGCCTGCGTGCCGGCATGGGCTATGTTGGCGCGCGCGATATTGAGCGGCTGCGGCGCGATACCCAATTCATCCGCATCACCATGGCCAGCTTGATCGAAGGCCACCCGCACGATGTCACCATTACCAAGGAAGCGCCGAATTACAACGAGCGGCGGTAAACGGAGCGCCGCTTCGCTGGGGCTGGCTGGTAACTGTTGGTCGTTGACCGAGGAGCTATGTCGATTTCATTCGCTGAGCATGTGCGCCTTTCATGTCCACGCTGCCAAACAGAATTCGCCGACGAGGCGTATATCATTGTCGACGGCGGCGAGCGGCCTGACCTGGTTGCCCGTATTCTGGACGACACGCTGCATGATCTGCGCTGTCCGGCCTGTGGGCAGGTGGGCCGAGTGCCGGCGCCGCTGTTGTTCCATGATCGCCGCCGCCAACGGGTGTTGTTTGGCGTGCCGCCGGGAATGGCCGAGCCCGCATGGCGCGAGCTTGGACAAAACCTGCTGTGGGTCTTGATTGGCGCGCTTCCCGAGGAAGTGCGGCTGCCCTATCTGGGCAACGTTCAGGCGGAAGCAGGCTTGCCCGGCGTGGCGCAGATTATTCGCCAGGAGCAGCTGACGGGCGTTGGTGAAGGTGAATCCGAGGAGCTGAACGAGGAGGATAACGAGGAGCTGCCGCCGATTGTGATTGCGATTCAGGCGCTGCTGGCGGCGGACGGACCAGCCGAGCTGCTGGATGTGTTGAACAGTCAGCCAATCCTGGATCAGCCGCAGTCGGTGACGATCCTGCAGGAACTGGCCGGCGAGGCCCGAAAAACTGGACAGGCTGAGGTAGCCCGTGGTTTCGAGCGAGCGGCGGAGCTGTTGACGCAGGTCAAGCAGATGCGTACTCAAGCCCAGAATACCGCGGCTGCCACACAGCCAGCGCCGGAAGCGGTGGAACAGCTCGCCTTTGCCTTGCTGCGTAGCACCACCGGCGAGGAGCTGGCGCAGCTGGTCGATCAGCATCCCGAGCTGCTGGACGAGCCAATGCTCGCCGCGCTTGCGTCCTACGCCGCCGAGGCGCGTCGTCAAAACAAGCAGCGCATCGCCGACGGTTTGGATGAACGTTTGGCAGCGCTGGGGGAGCTTCAAGCTCAATATCACCAACAGCAGCCCGTGCTGGAGGCTGTGCAAGCCTATCTCGAGGCTGATTCCGGCGACGAGATCGAGGCGATTCTGTTGGAGCGCGAAGAGCTGACGACCGATGCCGCCGACCAGGCGCTTGCACGACTGGGCGCAAGCGCGCTCGCCGACGGCGACGCCGATTTTGCAGCATTTATCGGCGAGCGGCGCGCATTTTTGCGGCAGGTTCGGGCGGCGCTTGAAGAGTAGGCGGGTGAGGCGCCCTCACCCCGGCCCCGCTCCCTTGCCCGTCGCGTAGGGGTTCTGCGCGGCGGGGAGGAGGGTAGCGCGGAACGACGGGGAGAGGGGCAATTCACAGACCTGCACCTGACCACTACGTAGCTGCTGTGATTATCCCGTTTGGTTAGACAGCGGATGCCGGCGACGGCTGCTCCGCTCGTGCCCGGACGCGCAGGCGTACGCCGTCGGGAATGATTGCGGTCCAATGGCCGGCATGGACGGGACGTTGACCTGGAACAGGCTCAAGCTCATACGAGTGGAGCACGTGCGCCAACAGCGCCTTGACCTCGATGTTGGCGAAGTTGATGCCGATGCAGATGCGGGAGCCGCCGCCAAAGGTCACCAGCGAATACTGATGGCGCTTGTCCTCCTCGCGGGGCGGGGCGAAGCGCTCCGGATCGAACTGCTCGGGCTGTGCGAACACATGCGGCAGTCGGTGGCCCGCGGCAAGTGCCAGCCGCACGGGCGTACCCGCCGGCACCACGTAGCCGCCGAACTCGAAATCCTTAACCACGCCGCGCGGTACATTCAGCACGGGTGAGTACAATCGGCCGGTCTCGCGAACGAAATAGTCGAGCGCTTTCAGGCCGCGCAGGGTTTCGGCCGCTGGTGGTCCGTCCACGCGCCCTGGGCGTCCCACAAGCTCGGCCCGTAAGCGCTGCTGATAGTGGGGCATGGCTGCGAGCAAATACAGCGCCCACGCACTCAGCGTTGTGGTTGTTTCATGGCCAGCCACGAGCAGAATGTTAAGATGGGCCAGCACCTGCCGGTCGCTCAGGGTGCGCCCTTCGTCGTCGGTGGCATGGACGATCATGCCGAGCACATCGCGGGGCTGCTCCGCGGCCGGCAGCGCGCGGCGCTGGGCGATCAAGCGCAGCAGGAGCTCCACCAGCTCGGCGCGTGCACGAAAAAAAATTTGGCTGTGCTGGCCCATGCTGGCATTGGCGACCGGTCCAGCGCCATACAACAGCGCATAAAAGAGCTCGCGGAGCCGATCCACCTCAGCGCCGGGCTCCAAACCGGCCAAACAGGCTGCGGCGGCATCGAATGTTATCTCACGCGCCTCGTGATACACATTCACGCTGGCGTGGGCCGA
>JADDQF010000048.1:0-9085 GCA_016781505.1 bacterium | reverse complement strand
CTCATGCCCGGTAAAGGGCGCAGCAGGCATCTCGGCCAGAGTTTTAGGCATCAGCGTTCCTCCAGGATGGCGAACGGCATATGGCAGGCAATCGTCGGCAATATCGGTTAGCTTAGGGGGATAGGAGCAGTATAGGGGGCTGCTGTAGCCGCGTCAATCGTTGGGGCTGAGCCGCTGCGCACGACGAGCGACTGATTTGCTATAATGCCAATGGGAACGCCAACCTGATGGCGGATGGAGCAGCAGTTGTGGGAGGGGCGATTCGATGGCGCGTACACCCCGGGTAGTGATCACTGGTATGGGCGCGGTCACGCCACTCGGCTTGGATGTTGCAGCCCTGTGGAACGGCGTCAAAGAAGCCCGGAGCGGCATCGGGCCGATCACGCGCTTCGACGCAACTGGCTTTGACACCCAGATTGCAGGCGAGATTGCGGGCTTTGATCCGACGACCGTGCTGGATCGCAAGGAAGCGCGGCGCACTGATCGTGTGATTCAGCTCGCGATCGCGGCGACCGAAGAAGCGCTGCGTCAGGCGGAGCTCACAATCACCGACGCGAACGGGGATCGGGTGGGTGTGCTGATTGGCAGCGGGATCGGCGGCATCGAGACCATTAGCGAGGCGCACCACGCCCTGGCGGCGCGCGGCCCGAGCCGGGTTAGCCCGTTTACGGTACCGATGATGATCGCCGACATGCCGGGGGGCATGGTCTCGATTCGCTATGGCGCTCGTGGTCCGAACTACGCGCCGGTATCAGCCTGTGCCACGGCGGGCAACGCCATCGGCGAGGCGATGTCGATCATCCAGCGGGGCCATGCCGATGTCATGATCGCGGGCGGTACCGAGGCAGCGATCGTGCCGATCGCGATCGCGGCTTTCAACGCGGCCAAGGCGCTTTCGACGCGCAACGACGAGCCCAGCACGGCGTCGCGGCCGTTCGACAAGACGCGCGACGGGTTTGTGATGGGTGAGGGCGCCGGCATCTTAATCCTGGAGCGGCTGGAACACGCGTTGGATCGGGGTGCGCCGATCCTGGGTGAGCTGTTGAGCTACGCCACCACGGCTGATGCCTACCACATCACCATGCCCGATGAGCTTGGCTCGGGCGCCGCCAAGGCCATGGCGCTGGCGCTTGAATACGCCGGGCTTCAGCCGACCGACATCAGCTATCTCAATGCGCACGGCACGTCGACGCAGGCCAATGATCGCCTGGAAACGCTGGCGATCCGCCAGGTGTTTGGCCCAACAGCCCGCGACATCCCGGTCAGCTCGTCGAAGTCGCAGTTCGGCCATCTGCTCGGCGCGGCCGGGGCGGTGGAGGGTATTATCTCGGTGCTGGCGATTCGGGAAGGGCTACTGCCGGCCACGATCAACTACAGCACGCCCGATCCCGCGTGTGATCTCGACTATGTGCCGAATACGCCGCGTCAAGCAACCGTGGACCGAGTGATGTCGAACTCGTTTGGCTTCGGCGGTCATAACGTCAGCCTGATCTTTGGCCGCTTTGCGGAATAACAAGGTTGCGATTCCCCTTGGCTGGCCACGAGTGGGTTATGAGGCGGCACGCGGGAACGGAAAACCGGAAGATGTATGCCTGCAATCCAAACGTTGATGACGGCGCTGGGCGTCCAGTTTCAGAATGTTGCACTGCTGGAAAGCGCGCTGACGCATCGCTCCTTTGTGCACGAGCATTACGAGTCGCCGCTGCAGCCGAATGAACGGCTAGAGTTCCTGGGCGACTCGGTACTTAATTTTTTAACGGCTCAATACCTGTACCATGCCTTTCCCGCCCATAGTGAGGGACAGCTGACGGCCATGCGTGCCGCGTTGGTGCGCGCGGCGACCCTGGCCCGGTTTGCGCGTGAGTATCAGCTGGGCACTTACCTGAAGCTGGGCAAAGGCGAGGAGCACAGCGGTGGCCGTGAGCGGAATAACTTGCTGGCCGATGCGTTTGAGGCCGTGCTCGCCGCGATTTATCTCGACCAGGGCATGGCTGCCGCCGAGCAATTCCTGCGACCCTTGTTGGAGGTGGAAGGTACGCGAGTGGCAACCAATGGTTTGCAGCTGGACGACAAAAGCCGCTTGCAAGAGCGCGTGCAGTCAGAACGTAATCAAACCCCACGCTATCGCACAGCCCATGCCGAGGGTCCCGACCATAACCGTACGTTCACCATCGAAGTCTTTGCCGGCGACGAGAAGCTTGGGGTTGGCGTTGGCAACAGCAAGCAGCTGGCTGCCCAAGCGGCGGCGCAAGCAGCTTTAGCATATCTCGATAGGCTGGCCAGTGCCGGCGACGGGAGTACGCCGGCGTGAGCCGCCGCTTGCTGATCACGGGCGGCAGTGGCCATCTTGGCCGGGTTGTTGCGACCCAAGCTGTTGCTGCCGGGTGGGCTGTAACGGCAACGTTTTTGCGCGCGGCCCAGCCGATCGCAGGCGTACACTGGCAACAGCTCGACGTCCGCGACCGGTTGGCCGTCGAGCGTGCGATTGGGGACGTGCAGCCCGATGCAGTCATCCATACCGCCGTGGTTGAGCCGAACGACTGGGCCACCAATGCTGACGGGGCGGCCCATGTGGCGTTGGCTGCGCAGCGCCTAGGTACGCGGCTGGTGCATGTGTCGAGTGATGCGATTTTCAATGGCGCGAGCGGCTTGTATGGGGAAGATGCGTTGCCCGAGCCGATCAATCCGTATGGCGCGGCGAAAGCAGCGGCCGAGACGGCGGTTCGCGCCATCCAGCCAAGCGCGGCGATTGTGCGCACATCGCTGATCATCGGCGACGAAGCTTACAAGCATGTACGGCTGGTCCTGGATATGCTTGAAGGCAAAAACGACGGCGCGCTGTTTACGGACGAGATTCGCTGTCCAATTCATGTGCAGGATCTTGCCGCCGCGCTGCTGGAGCTTGCCGCGCCAGGCTACGCGGGTGTGCTGAATGTGGCAGGGCCAGACGCGCTGAATCGCTACGAGCTCGGAAGATTGATTGCGCGGCGCTGGGGCTACGATCCAGCAGCACTGCGGGCGTCGACCACGGTTGAAAGCGGGCTGCGCCGACCGACTGATGTGCGCCTTGATTGTGTGCGGGCACACCAGCTCCTGCGGACTCAGCTGCGGGGTGCAACGCTGTTTTTGCAAACATAACCGAAAATGGACATTGAGAACCGACAACTAGAAATCAGGAATACGTTATGAGTCGTTATGATGAGATGCGTATTTTTGGCGGCACCGGTCATCCGGCATTGGCGGAAGCCATCTGCTCCTACATCGGGGTGCGGCCAAGCACGATCCATGTAGAAAAGTTTGCCAACGACAATGTGTTTGTCAAGCTGGGCGAAAGCGTGCGCGAGCAGGATGTGTTTATTGTGCAATCACTGCACGCGCCGCTTAGCGACCGGATCATGGAGCTGCTGCTGACCATCGACGCGTGCAAGCGCGACTCGGCCGGCCGGATCACGGCAGTGCTGCCATACTACGCCTACAGCCGGACCGACAAGCGCGATCAGCCGCGCGTGCCGATCAGCGCCCGCTTGCTGGCAGATATGATCGATGTGGCTGGAGCCAATCGTGTGCTGACGCTGGATTTGCACGCGGGCCAGATCCAAGGATTTTTCCGCATTCCCTTTGACGAGATGAGCGCGATGCACCTGTTGCTGCAGCGTGTCCGTGAGCTCAATCTGGGAGAAACCACGGTGGTCGCGCCCAGCTTAGGCTTCGCCAAGCGTGCGCGCAACTTCGCGGAAGCGCTGTGTATGCCGTTGGCATTGGTTGAGCGGCGGCATGACTTGAAGCAACCAGGGACCGAGCATCTCAATTTGCTGGGCAATGTGGCGGGCCGTACATGTTTGATCGTGGACGACGAAGTAGCCACAGGGCACACCATGCTGCGGGTAGCCGATCTGCTGAAGCAACACGGTGCAACCCGGCTCATTGCGGCAACGATTCATCCTTTGTTGTGCGGCGATGCGGCGGAGCAGTTTGCGCAAAGCCCGATCGAGATGTTGATCGCGACAGACTCGATCCCGCATCATGCACCCACGTGGTCAGGGCTCAATGTGGTCTCGGTCGCGCCATTGCTGGGCGAAACGATTTTACGCATTCATAAAGGCATTTCCGTGGGAGCGATGTTCGCCGAAGGACACGCTAAGCTTGGCCGCTGGTAACCGGCAGATTGCGGTTTAGCCGCGAATGGGATTCAATGTGGCGCGTCTTTGGACGCGCCATGTACGTTAATACAGCTAGAAGCGCAGGTGCGCCTTCGGGAGCTCCCGCTGGCTCGTGAGTTCACCAAAGAACTGTGTGTTCTCAGCGGGGCACATCAGAAGCAGTATGGCGAGGAAATAAGTGCAGGGCAAACAATCACCGAAGAACACACCAGCTGCACCTACTCCTGGTAGCTCACGCACGGCTGCACAGTCGCGGGAGGTGCTGGATCGCTTTTATCTGCGGGTGCTGGGCTTTGCCTACCAGGTGCTGGGTGATGCGGAGCTGGCGGCCCAGGCTGCCGAGTCAATCTTTCTGCAATCCAAGCCGCCTGCTACCGAGCTGGCTGTCTGGCAGGCGGCAATGCAGGCAATGCAGGCGTATGTCGCGCGGGGATTTGTGGTTCGTCCGCTCGTGCCGCTGGGACAGGGTTGGCAGGCAAAGGTGCTGGCGGGCTTGGCCACGCTCCAACCGCTGGAGCGTGCGCTCCTGCTGCTGCGCTACCATGAAGGGTTGGAGCCGGGGCTGTTGGCCGAGGTGCTTGGACGCAAAGAGTCAGAGCTACGTGCGCAGATCGCTGCCGCGCGCGGCGCCCTGCTTGATCAGATGGATGCATCATGATCCGCTGCAGCGACATGGATGTGCTGCTTTCAGATTATGCGGATGGCATTGCCGATGCCCGCACGCGGCGGATTGTGGAGCGCCATGTGCAATTGTGCCACCGCTGCCGCCAGCGGGTGCAACAAGACGCGGAGCTGGCACAGCAGCTGCGGCGGCTGTCACTGCTGCCGGCTGGCGTGGCAAGCCGGGTTGGGCGGTTTCGGCGGCGGCTCGAAAAGGAGACCGAGCGCGAGTGGTGGCGGCTTGAACAGTATCCGTTCTATGTGTCGGCCCTGATCGCAACGCTGCTGGTGGTTATCTCGCTGCTGGTGCTGTTGTACGTCGGGCTGTGACCAAGCCTCGCTAGTCTTCCACGTCGCGACGCTGCCCAATGGTTCGCTGTTCATCGCCACGCAGCAGCCGCACAATCTCATCGTCGCGCCGGCGATTGGCCTGATGCTCGTTGAGCGAGGCCATGCGCCGCTCCAAAGCCTGATCCTCTTCGGTTTTATTTAATCGGCTCGTCCAACGACGGTTCTGAATAAAGATAAAGATTCCTGCACTGACTGCTACCAAAATAAACACAATCGTCAGCATTTCTTGGCTCATAGTTGCGCGCTCCTTCCAGTCAGCGCTACGGCATAACAGGCATCTGCCTAAAGCCGCTCCTGTATGATACGCGCTTTTGCTCCGGTTGGGTATAGCTCCGACCGCCTGAGTCGGGCAAGGGGATTAGAAAAGGTTCAGGTACCGCCGCAGACGGTACAAAGGCTGTCTGCGGTAATAGTGTTGTTGGTGCACCAACAGCAAATGCTCGGCATTGCCGCGTATTGTGGCATAGCGCCGCTCAATCCTGATCCAGGATGCACGCTCGGGATTATCGGATGGGAGTGCCTTGTGCGCGGCACGCGCGTGCTGCTCCAATGCGCTCGCACGTCTGACTACATCAGCCAGCTTTGCACGGTAGGTGGCTCCGCTCATCTGACGGTTTTCAACCATCGATACCTACCATCTTTGATGTTGTCTTACGTGCTCCAGTATAACTGAGCGGAATGTGAGGGTAAAGACTTTTATGTTGCTTTTCTGGTTAAGAATTTATTAATATGGGACAACATTGATGCTATGGTGCATTCCTATCCTGATGGGATATTGACTGTTTGGTATTGCGAAGATACGAAGCTCAGAATCAGAGCAACAAAAGGCGGTGTTCCCCTGGAACACCGCCATGGTGGGCGATACTGGACTCGAACCAGTGACCTCTTCCGTGTGAAGGAAGCGCGCTAACCAACTGTGCCAATCGCCCGTGCCATACAAAATATACCATGGCTCAGGCGTTGGTGCAAGCCCAACGCGACACTGCGTGCTGGCCGAGCCATCCTGTCCTTAGCCCCGGCCAACCAGCGCGCGCAGGGGCTCCGCCAAAGCTGCTGGCTCGGTTCGCTCGATCACCACGTTCGGCGTCTTGTGCCAGCGGGCGCAGGCCCGAAGCGTTCCCGCAACGTCAACCAACAGCCCTTCGTCCACCACGACGTTTGGCTCCAGATACAGGGCCTTAACGCGAAAGATCCCGGCTTTACGTTCGGCTTTGGGATCGAGGCGTCCAATCAGCTGGCCCCGGCGCAAGATTGGCAGTGTAAAGTAGCCGTACTGTCGTTTGGGCTCCGGCACGTAGCATTCCAGCGTGTAGTCGAAGCCCCACAATGCCCGCGTCCGTTCACGGTCCCAAACGAGGTTGTCGAACGGCGACAGCAGCGTGGTGTGCTCGAGCGGCGCTTCCATGGCGGCCGGCCAGTGGCTGTGGTGAATGTAGGCGGGCGTGGCCCAATCCGCGACGTGTACCCGCACAGCATTGCCCTCCGCCACAAACTCTTCCAGCACAGTGCCGAGCCCGGCCTGGGGTTGCCGGAAATAGTCGGCCAGCTGGCGGGTGGTGGCAATACCCATCGCCCGTAAGGCAATATCGGCAAGTCGGCGGCGGCGCTCTGTCTCGGAGGGCAGCTGTGCATCGTCCCATGTTGGCAGCAAGCGCTCGCGCAGCTCATAGCGGCGGTGGAAGTTGACCCGGCGTTCGATCATTAGGTCGCCCGAACTCCACAAAGCATCCAACGCTCGCTTGGCCGGCTTCCAGTCCCACCAGCCGCCACTGCGATGTCCCGGCGGTGCCGCAAAGTCAGCCGCTCCAAGGGGGCCACGCCGTCGGATCTCGTCCAATACCTCCGTCAACAGTGGCGCATTTTCCACCCGCCACTGCGCCCACCACCCGATCTCGCCGCCACTATGCCTGAGCATGGCGGCACGCAGGAGTGGCCAATGTTCGATCGGGATGATGCTGGCAGCGTGCGCCCAATATTCAAAGACTTGGCGGTCAGGATACAGCAGCTCATCGAGCCAGTGCGGCTCGTAATCGCCGAGCCGGCTCCAGAGTACCAGGTAGGGGCTGCGGGCAACCACATGAATCGTGTCGATCTGAACGCAACCGAGCTGGCGCACCAAAGCGAGCAGATCAGCCTTGCTTGGATTGGCTGGCTGGCGATCAAGCGCCTGGGCCGTAACGGCGATGCGTTGGGCGTCAGCACGTGTTAGCTGGAGTGAAGAAGGGTTCGTCGGCACGCAGGTGCTTCTCCCGGGCGGGCCAGGCTGATAAAGGTTGGTAGCCGAGCCGGTCATTGAGGGCCAAAATAGCCGGATTGGTGATCGCCGCGTTTGGTAACAACAGCTCCTGCGGGCAACACGCTGGGATGCTCAAAGGTTTCGTGAAGCTGGTAGCATTATTTAGAGGCCGACGCACGCAGCACTTTGCCATCGGCATCCAGCGTCACGCGCACTATCCGCTCAATAGTTTTGCCATCCGCGGTTGGCTGTTTATGGCGGGCCGTCACGATGTACTTGCCGGCAACCGGTGCGGGTGCGCTGGTACAACGCATGCCTTGCATCTCAGGAAAGTGAGTACGAACATACCGGCGAGCGGCTTCAACGACCGAACGGGGTGCTGCCACTGTGAGCTCCTCTAGGTAGATATGCTGTCAATGCGTAGCATAGCGCAGGCCGAACTCGGCTGCAACTGCAGAATGGGAAGGTTGCACGTTGATTAATGACGCAATACTCTTCGCCGACCTACACGATTTGCAGCGTACAAGCCACGTACATAATTGACATCGAGCCTGCTGGTCGGTACAATATAAGTCTCCTCGGGGATGTTTGGCTTCGACGGGGAGATGAGGTCGTCGGTTGCGAGTCGAGCCGCCCAGTCTCGTTAAAGGGGCAAAGCCATTAACTGGCATCAAGTCTGTTTTCGCTCAGCCTCGCGCTGTAGCGATGGCTGCCTAATTAGGTAGCTCGCTCCCCTATCCTCAGCTCGATGGGATAGGCTGAGCGTCAGCAAGTCGAGCTGCTGCGATCGTGATCGCCTGCTAGCGGTCGCAAAAGATAAGTGGGCTGGTCTTTCCAATCGCCTGGTCTGTTGAGCGAGGAAAGACGAGAGCTAATCAATAGTCTACACTCGTAGATATCGCCGGTCAAACTTTCCGGACGCGGGTTCGAATCCCGCCATCTCCACCACAGGGGCCTTCGGGCCCCAAAACTCTTTACAACCGAAGTGTTCCGGCCAGCCGGGTTGTTCAGGTACAGCACCACAATCCCAAGGCTTTCGAAAGCCGGGACACTGTGGTTGAAGGATGTTACAGAAGCTCCAGCGGTCCGCGCGCCAACGTTGATCCGCTGAAGCTTCTGCGTTAACTTGATTTCTTCTGTCCTGTCCTACGCGCGAGCCGTTCTCGGCATTGGCGGGCGTAGTTTTCAACAGTGTCTCGATACAAGGCAAGCGGTGAACGTAGGCCCTTGGCGCCAATCTGGCGGTCGGCGCGGCCGTCGCGCTAGGGATGGCGCAGTTCAATCCCGTAGCTATCGATCACCCCCAACGTCGTCGGCTGCTCCAGAAAGACCTCAGCCCAGTCGGCATGGACGGCAAACAGCCGAAACAGCCGGGTGCGTTCCGGCAGGCGCGGGAACCAGCTGCGGTAGTTGTTGCGCAGCCAGCGGTCGAAGGCCCGCGTGCCGACGCCCTTGAGCGCAAACAGCAGGGCCAGTGTGACGATCTCGCTGGGGTACAGCTGGGCCTGCGGATCTTTGGGGATGTCGGACATGACCGTATCGACGCGAATGAACAAGGCCATGATACAATCGTCCGTAGACATGCGAGCCTCCGTTGCTGAGTGCTTGAACACCCTCACAATGACTGGTTCGCATGTCTGTGTCAACTAGATACGGTAGTCGTTGTCAAGCGGTAGAT
>JADDQF010000032.1:10621-18394 GCA_016781505.1 bacterium | reverse complement strand
ATTAACCAACCGACGTTGAATGGGAAGAGTAGCCCGGCGACGGCGTGCAGCGAGCTGGCAGATGGTGCAAGGCCAGTACGTACGAGCTTGGTGAATGGTCCCAGGAGTCGTGGAGCGAACACAACGGGGAACCAAGGAACAAGAACGCGGCATCGCAGTTCATGCTTCCGAGTTTTAGCCTGCTGTTAGTAGCCGCCACCGGAAACGCCACCGTTATCAGGGCGCTGGATATCGCAGCAGCTGCCGCCGTATCCGCAGAGTGCGTGTCGGCCTATGCCGCACGAACAAGGGTGGTACCGCGAGGGCTTTAAGCCTCTCGTCCCTTTTGGGGGCGAGGGGATTTTTGTTTTAAACCGCCAGTTGTAAGGAGGCCGCAATGGATGGGATTAAGTATGTCTTGGCTGAAGATCGTATGCCGACCGCCTGGTACAACGTGCAGGCCGACCTGCCTACACCACTGCCACCGGTGCTGCATCCCGGCACTGGTCAGCCGGTTGGACCCGCCGATCTCGCGCCGTTGTTTCCGATGGAACTGATCAAGCAAGAGGTTTCAACCGAGCGCTATATCGAGATTCCCGAAGAGGTGCAGCAAGTCTACCGCCAGTGGCGGCCCACGCCGCTGTTTCGCGCCCGGCGCTTGGAGCAGCTGCTGGACACGCCGGCCCGCATCTACTACAAATACGAGGGCGTGAGTCCCGCCGGCAGCCATAAGCCGAATACCGCGGTGCCCCAGGCGTACTACAACAAGCAAGAAGGCGTCACGCGATTGATCACCGAGACCGGCGCCGGCCAATGGGGCTCGTCGCTGGCCATGGCCTGTGCCTTTTTCGGCATGGAATGCCAGGTCTTCATGGTCAAGGTCAGCTACAATCAAAAGCCCTACCGCCGTGCCCTGATCGAGTCATTTGGCGCCAGCATTACGGCGAGTCCCAGCCCCGACACCAATGCCGGCCGCGCGATTTTGGCCGAGCATCCCGACTCGTCGGGGAGCTTGGGCATTGCCATTTCGGAAGCCGTGGAAGTAGCGGCCATGAGCGGTGGCACAGCCAAATACGCGCTCGGATCGGTGCTTAACCACGTGCTGATGCATCAAACGATCATCGGTGAGGAGGCGCTGATCCAGCTTGAGATGGCGGGCGATTATCCCGACGTGATCGTGGCCTGCACGGGCGGCGGCTCCAACTTCGCCGGCATTGTGCTGCCCTTTCTGCGCGACAAGTTCAGCGGGCGGCGACAAACACGCATTGTTGCCGTGGAGCCGGCTGCTTGCCCGAGCCTGACCCGCGGCACGTACGCCTACGACTTTGGCGATACCGCCCAGCTCACGCCGCTGACCAAGATGCATACGCTCGGTCATACCTTTATGCCGCCAGGAATTCACGCCGGCGGTCTGCGCTACCACGGCATGGCCCCGATTGTCAGCCACCTCAAGGAGCTGGACGTGATCGAGGCACGCGCCGAGCCTCAGCTACGCTGCTTCGAGGCTGGCCTGATGTTTGCAAAAGCGGAAGGGATCATCCCGGCGCCTGAGGCCAACCACGCGGTTCGCGGCGCGATCGACGAGGCGCTGCGCTGCCGGGAAGCGGGAACAGCCAAAACAATTCTGTTCAACTTGTCCGGCCACGGCCACTTCGATATGCAGGCGTATATCGATTACAAGGCCGGCAAGCTCCAAGACTACGAATATCCCGAGGAAGAAGTTGCGATGGCGTTGGCCGGGCTGCCGACTGTCGGATAGGAGCCGCAGATCAGCGGCGGTGGTCACGGGAATCGTTTGACCCGGGTCAATGAGAGAGGGGAGCGTGAGATGCAGGTCGGCATGATGAACGATCCGGCGCAGGATCCGGTCGCCGAGGCTCGGTGGGCGGCAGAGCATGGCTTTGATTTCATCGACCTAACGATGGAAGGGCCGGCCGCCGCGGTTGAGCAACTGGATGTTCGGGCGCTCAAAGCGGTGCTGGCCGAGACCGGGCTCGGCATTATCGGGCACACCGCCTGGTATCTGCCGTTTGGCTCGCCGGTGCCGCAGGTGCGGGCGGGCGCAGTCGAGGCAGTGCGCGCGACCTTTGAGCCGTTTGCGCTGCTTGGAGCCAAGTACGTCAACGTGCATGTCGACAAGGGCGCTGGCGCGTTCGCCTACGACGACACGCTGCGCTGGAATGCCGAGTCGTTTGCGACGTTGGCGGATCATGCGCAAGCCCATGGATTAACCGTGATTGTGGAGAACGTGGTCAACAATTTGAATACGCCCAAGGCTTTTCGCACGCTACTGGACGGCCATCCCGCGCTCCGCTTTCACCTTGATATGGCCCACGCCAACGTCAAGGGCGAGAAGACCGCCGACTATCTGAAAGCCCACGGGGACAAGCTGGTCCATGTGCATATCTCGGACAACAAGCGCGTGAACGACGATCATCTGCCGCTCGGCGTGGGCGCGATCAACTGGCCTGAGCAAATTGCCCTGTTGAAAAGGAGCGGCTACGACGGAACGATCACGTTGGAGATTTTTACACCGGATCGCTCGTTCCTGCTGGAAAACATGACGCGGCTGCGGCGGCTGTGGGCCGAGGCGGAGTAAATTGAGCCGTACTTGCGCAGCACTGGCGGACAGCATTGGAAGGAACACATCGCGGATGGACATAAGCGGCAAAATAATCGTGATCACCGGCGCATCCAGCGGCATTGGCGCGGCAACTGCGCGTGAGCTAGCGGCGCATGGAGCGGTATTGGTGCTGGCGGCGCGACGGGCTGAGGAGCTTGCCCTCCTGCAAAGGGAGATCGAGCGCGGGGGCGGGCAGGCGCTCAGCGTCCCGACCGATGTTACCCGGCGGCCTGACATCGACCGGCTCGTGCAGACGACGCTGGATACCTATGGCCGCATTGATGTGCTCGTTAACAATGCTGGCATCAGCCCCGGCCAGCCTATCGCCGAGCTCGCCGATGCCGAATTGCAGCGTGTCTTCGACGTGAACCTGCTCGCGCCGGCGCGGCTGACGAGCGTCGTCGTTCCACATATGCGCCGGCAAGGGGGCGGCCTGATCGTCAACATCGGGTCGGTGGCGGGCGAGATTGCGACCAACAGCGTGTACGCGGCTACAAAGTTCGGCCTGCGTGGCCTTAACGATGCGCTCCGCCGCGAGCTGCGCCACGACAACATTACACTGGTGCTGATCGCGCCCGGCTTTATCCGAACAGCCATGACCGCGGGCGCTTCATTCCCCATGCCGGGGCCTGAGATCGTCGCGCAGGCTGTGGCAGCGGCCATACGCCGTCCACGACGCAAAATTGTCGTTCCATGGTTCTACCAGCTGGTTATGCTGATCGGCAAGCTGCTGCCCGGCCTAGCCGATGTGGTACTTGGCAGCACGTTCTATCAACGCAGCTACCGGCAACGCAAGCACATTGCCGACGAACAACGTTCACAAACCAACTCCAGGAGCTAACCATATGGCGAAGAAGCGTATCTTGACCGGGGATCGGTCGACCGGGAAGTTACATCTGGGACACTACGTCGGGAGCATCGCCAACCGGCTGCGCTTGCAGGACGAGTACGAGATGTTCTTGATCATCGCCGATCTGCATATGCTAACGACCAAACAGACGCGCGAAGACATTGCCGCCGCGCCCCAAAACATTCGGGATCAGGTTCTGGATCAGCTGGCAGCCGGCATCGACCCCGAGAAGGTGACATTTTATGTCCAATCCGCGGTCAAGGAAATTTACCAGCTCAACCTGATCTTCGAGATGCTGGTGACTGTGCCGCGGCTGAGCCGACTGCCCAGCCTTAAGGACATGGCGCGCAACGCCCATATCGAAGAAGATCAGATGCCCTTTGGGCTGCTCGGCTACCCCGTGCTGCAGGCCGGCGACATCCTGCTGCCGCGCGCGAACCTCGTGCCGGTGGGCAAGGATAACGAGGCGCATGTTGAGATCACCCGTGAGATCGCCCGCCGCTTCAACTTCCTGTACGGCGAGGTCTTTCCCATCCCCGACGTGATGGTCCCCGAAGTCGGCACGCTGCCGGGCACCGATGGCCAGGGCAAGATGAGCAAGAGCTTAGGCAACGCGATCTGGCTAGCCGACGACGCCAAAACCGTCGAGCAAAAAGTGCGCGGCATGTACACCGACCCCAACCGCGTCCGCGCCGATATTCCCGGCAAAGTCGAGGGCAATCCGGTCTTTATGTATCACGACGCCTTCAATCCCAATATCGAGGAGGTCGACGATCTCAAGGATCGCTATCGGCTGGGCAAAGTCGGCGATGTCGAAGTCAAGCGCAAGCTCGCTGCCGCGATCAACAATTTTCTTGAGCCCCAGCGCGAGCGGCGGGCAACGTTTGAAGCGCGGCCGGGCTTTATCGACGAGATCATCCACGAAGGCAACCGGCGCATGCGAGCCGTAGCGGAAGAAACAGTCCGCATGGTCGAAGCGGCGATGGGCCTGACCTACTTCCGCGACCAAAAAGCTTGAGTCAGGAACCGCGCATGGAGTGCCTACTTTTGGTATGTTGCTCCACACGGTTCTTGGCTCTCAACGCCTGGTTCAAGCATGATCACACCAACGTTTGAAGCGCTGCAAGCGCTGGCTGCCCAACACAAGCAGGGCCTCGTGCCCATCAGCGTCGAGCTCCTGGCCGACACGCTCACGCCTGTGTCGGCCTTCGGGTTGCTCACGGCGGGCGAGAACGGCCCAACCTTTCTGCTCGAGTCGGTCGAGGGCGGCGAGCACATGGGCCGCTTCTCGTTTATCGGTATCCGGCCACGCGAGATCGTGGCACTGCACGCGGATGAGGAAGACCCGCTGCGGACGGTGGCCAAGCTCGCCGAGACGAATGGCACCTATCACACGTTTCCGGGCTTGCCCCGCTTTACTGGCGGCGCTGTCGGCTGGCTGGGCTTTGAAACCATCACCGCGTTTGAGCGTCTGCCCCGGGCCCGTGGGCGGCCCTATGGCGGCTTGCCGGACGGCGTGTTCGCGCGCTTCGACACGGTAGCAGCGTTCGATCACGTCCGCCACACCCTGACCCTGATGACGCACGTTCGGCTGGACGCCGCTAATCTGGCAGACGCGTATGAGCGCGCCATTGTGCGGCTGGATGAGCTTCAGCGTCGGCTCAACGCGCCCACGACGGCGGCCAAGATTCGGCCCCGACCGGCAGACGGCACCAGCTTGCCGATCTTCGAGTCGTCGAATTTCACGCGCGAGGGCTACGAGGCGGCGGTCGAGCAAGCCAAGGAATATATTCGCGCCGGCGACATTTTTCAGGTGGTGCCGTCGCAGCGATTTGCCCGCCACACCAACGCCGATGCCTTTACCATCTACCGGGCGCTGCGCGCGGTCAATCCATCGCCCTACATGTACCTGCTGCGCGGCTTTGGGCTGGACATCATTGGCGCGTCGCCCGAAATGCTGCTGCGTGTCGAGCATGGCGTGGTCGAAACGCATCCGATTGCCGGGACGCGCCGGCGTGGCCGCGACGCCGCCGACGATCAGCGGCTGGCCGAGGAGCTGATCGCCGATCCAAAAGAGCGCGCCGAGCATCTGATGCTGGTAGACTTAGGCCGTAACGACGTGGGGCGGGTCTCCCTGCCGGGCAGCGTGCGCGTGCCGCAGTTTATGGGCGTCGAGCGCTACTCGCATGTGATGCATCTGGTATCACGTGTTACCGGCGAGCTGCGGCCGGACCTGACGCCGCTGGATGCGCTGCGAGCCTGTTTTCCGGCGGGAACGGTCAGCGGCGCACCCAAGATTCGGGCGATGGAAATTATCGCGGAGCTCGAGCCCGACCAGCGCGGCCCGTACTCGGGCTGTGTCGGCTACGTCGGCTTCGACGGCTCGCTCGACACGGCGATCACCATTCGCACGATCTACCTCAAGGATGGTGTGGCCTACGTGCAAGCAGGCGGCGGCGTTGTCGCCGACAGCGTGCCGGCTCTGGAGTGGGAAGAAACGCAGAACAAAGCGCGGGCCTTGCTGCGCGCGATCGAGATGGCCGAATCAATGAACGCTGAATAGTGTGTAGCCGACACGTTTACCGAACGCTGCACATTATTCGGTACTGAAAGCGACGAGATGAAAATTCTACTGCTCGATAACTACGACTCGTTCACCTACAATCTGTTTCAGTATTTGAGCGAGCTGGGCGCATCCGTCCAGGTGCACCGCAACGACGAGATCGAGATCGACCAAATTCGGGAATTAGCGCCCGATAAAATCGTGATCTCGCCCGGACCATGCACGCCGGCCGAAGCCGGAATTTCACTGCCGCTGATCCGGGAGCTTGGCGTTGAAATTCCGATCCTGGGTGTTTGCCTTGGCCATCAGGCCATCGGCGCGGCCTTTGGCGGTCGAGTTATTCGCGCGCCCGAGCCGGTCCATGGCAAGCTGTCGCCGATCCTGCACGAAGGTCAGGGCGTCTTCGCCGGCGTACCCTCGCCGTTCGCGGCCACGCGCTACCACTCGCTGATCGTAGAGCGCGAAAGCTTGCCCAGCGCACTGGAAGTTACGGCGCAGACGGAAGACGGCTTGATCATGGGTCTGCGCCACCGCGATCTACCCGTTGAAGGGATTCAATTCCACCCGGAGTCATACACGACCGAGCATGGCAAACAGCTGTTGCGTAACTTTTTGGAAAGCTGATACGGCCATGAGTAACGTGCGAGGACGAGGTCAGACTGTGACACCATCGTTCGCGGTATCCTGAGCAGGCAAGCAAGGAGCTTTGTATGCGACGATGGATATGTGTACTGATATGGATGGCGCTGCTCGGCACTGCGCTGCAACCTGCGCAGGCTGCCGGCAGCCGTACGTTTCCCGAAACCGGCCAAACGGTTCGGGATCGTATGCTCGACTTTTGGAATGGGAACGGCGGCCTGCCGGTCTTTGGCTTGCCGATCAGCGATCAGCGGAGTGAGCGGACGAACGTAGCAGCCGGCCCAGCTACCTTTGCGGTGCAGCACTTCGAGCGTAATCGGCTGGAGCTGCATCCCGAGAACGCCGCGCCCTACGATGTGCTGCTGGGCCGTTTGGGCGACGACATCCTGCGGCGGCAAGGGCGCGACTGGCGCAACGAGCCCAATAACGGCAATCCCTTGGGCGGAAACTGTCAGCGCTTCAACGAGACAGGCCGGGATGTATGCGGTCCCTTTTTGAGCTACTGGCAGGCGAACGGCCTGCGTGATGCGCGGCTGAACGCGTATCAGCGCTCGCTCGCCCTGTTTGGCTTTCCGTTGACTGGGGTGAAGCAGGAGCGTAACAGCTCAGGTGACGAAGTGCTCACCCAATGGTTCGAGCGCGCCCGCTTCGAGTACCATCCCAACAACCCGCAGCCGTACAAAGTGCTGTTGGGTCGTTTGGGCGCCGAAAATTATGCACCGAACTCGCCCGAAGGCCAGCCGACCGAGTATGTTACCCGGACAGTGCCCGAGCTAGGCCGAACGCTGACCATTCCAGTCGGCTTCGAGATCGAGCTGATTCTGGATGGACTGCGGCGGCCACGCTTTATGACGCAGGGCGACGACGGCACCCTGTATGTGGCCGAGCAAGAGGCCGGCCAGGTAACCAGCTCGCGTGACAACAACGGCGACGGCAAGCTGGAAAAACAGCCCTTCGTCGCCTCCGACCTGCCGATTGTGTCGAGCCTGGCCATGACGCCGCTTGGATTGGTCGCGGCAACCGAAACGCAGCTGGTGCGGCTCAACCCGCGCAGCGATTTTTCAGCCGAGAAGACGGTGCTGGCCGAGCTGCCCAGTGGCTCGCGCGACCTGTTCGGCC